>JACRMS010000026.1 GCA_016214845.1 Nitrospirota bacterium
ATTTCGTAGTTGCAACTCCGGCAGTCGAATGACAGTTGTAGCAGTTGCTGTCTGTTGTTCCGGCAGGTATGGTCTTGCCTGTGATATGGCATTCTGAACAGGTTGTCTTTATAGCGGAATGCGCCCCGCTGAATGAGAACGAAGGATGAGAATATGCCTTTACGTTGGCCCATGTGCTTGCCGTTGAGTGACATGCTGTGCAATCATGGGGATAACCAGTTGATACATGGTTAGGAGCTGACTGGTACTGTGCTGCATGACATGTATAACAGTGGTCGCTTGAGGTCCCTGCTATTGAGCCGGGGTAACCATTTGTATGGCATTTGTCACAAATTAAAGTATTGTGAATACCGCTTAACTGAAATGACCTGTGCAAATACTTGGCCTGTGACCAGGTGGATTCTGTGTGACAGTTAGTGCAAACCTTGGTGAAGCTGTTTGCGGTGTGTGAAGGCGCCGCAACTTTCTCATAAGATGTAGCGGAAGCCACGCCGGAAATGGAATGGCAGTTATAACAGTCGCTCTCGGTTGTGCCGAAGGGCAATACCCCGGAAGAGACATGGCATGTTGAACAATCACCAACTAACGAGGAATGAGCGCCTTTGAAACTAAAGGCTTCGTGGCTGAATGATACCTGTTCCCATGTGCCAGTTATATCATGGCATTCCGTGCAATCATGAGGATATCCTCCGGCCACATGATTAGGGGCCGACTGATAATCTTTCTGGTGACAGACATAACAATCCGTAGGCGTATTTCTATAGTTCCCGTTTTTGTGACAGTCCGTGCAATCCGCTTTTCTGTGGCCGCCTACAAGCCTGAACCCGACGCCTATGTGTTTGAAATCCGGCGGGATCCAGGACTGCTGCCTGTGGCAGTCTCCGCAGAAGCGTCCGAACTGATTGAAATGCACATCCTTATGACAACTGGTGCAATTTGAGTCCAGGCCCTTGAAGTTCTTTGACTTCTTATGACATTCGCTGCAGCTTAATGTGTTATGAACACCTTTAAGCTCGGACGTTAACGGATCGTGAAGGAATTTTCTCGGTTCCCAGCTTTCGGGTATGTGGCACTTTTCACAGGCCTTCTCGAATTTTCCGTTGTGCTGATCTTTATGGCATGTTATGCATTTGTCATATTCAATAGGCTTGAATTTGCCAATGGTCGCCTGCTTCTGGCTGCCGAATTCTGCAAACTGGACTTCGCTCCTCTGATGATGACATTTCTCACAGGCAACTTCTTTGTGTTTGCCCTCAAGCTTGAAACCTTTATATTCTCTGGCATCGTGCCTGAATGTGATGTTCTTCCATTTCTCCTGAACCGTGTGGCAGGAGTCGCATCGCTTGTCTTTGAACTGTTCCTTATGGACGTCAAAATGACAGTCGTTACACTTTTCATATTTTATGGGTTTTAATTTGCCAACGGCAGCTGTTTTGTTTTTGTTGAACTCTTTAAAAGGCGTCTCGCTTCTTGGATGGCATTTCTCACAGGCAACTTCCTTGTGTTTGCCGTCAAGCTTGAAGCCTTTATATTCATTAGAGTCATGCTTGAATGTAATATTTTTCCATTTCTCCTGGACGGTATGACAGGAGTCGCACTTCTTGTCTTTGAATTGTCCCTGATGAATGTCAAAGTGACAGTCGCTGCAAAGCGCATGAGCAACCGGCTTGATCTTTTTAATTACCTTTTCTACCTGTATGCCGTTTGTCTTGATGATGGTCTTTTCTTCAGGGTGGCAAAGCTCGCATGAAACCTTTGAGTGGCTGCCCTCGAGTTTGAAATCGCTCAGCTTGGCATTATTATGATCGAATGTCTGTTCTTTCCAGCCCTTTGTGCTGTGACAGCTTTCACATTTGTTGTCCTTGAGCTCTTTGTGCACGTCACTGTGGCAGTCACTGCAATTCTCCGACTTGACCGGTTTGAATTTACCGGCTGTCGCCGTTTTACTCTTATTGAACTCCTTGAACTTTGTCTCGCTTCTCTGGTGACATTTCTCGCATGAGGCTTCTTTGTGTTTGCCGTCAAGTTTGAAGCCTTTATATTCATTGGAATCATGTTTGAATGTGGTATTCTTCCATTTCTCCTGTGCCGTGTGGCAGGAGTCGCACTTCTTGTCTTTGAACTGTCCCTTGTGGATATCAAAGTGGCAGTCGTTGCAAAGCGCGTGGGCGATCAGTTTGAATTTCTTGACCTGCTTTTCAACCTGTTTGCCGTTCGTCTTCACAGTGGTCTTTTCTTCGGGGTGGCAAAGCTCGCATGAAACCTTTGAGTGGCTGCCCTCGAGTTTGAAATCGCTCAGCTTGGCATTATTATGATCGAATGTCTGTTCTTTCCAGCCCTTTGTGCTGTGACAGCTTTCACATTTGTTGTCCCTTATGCTTTTGTGAATGTCATTGTGACAGTCAGTGCAGCTTCCGGATTTAATAGGTTTAAATTGAAGGACCTTGTAAACTTTGCCGTCCTTTTCTTTATTGCCTTTCACCTGAACTACCGGATGGCAGCCTTCGCATTTCGCTTCCGTGTGTTTTCCGGTAAGCTGAAACTTTGAATTCTTGTCATGCTCAAACGACATGTTTTTCCAGCCGGTGAAGTTGTGGCATTTAAGGCAGTTATCAGGCAGAGTTTTCCTGTGAACATCAGTGTGGCAATTGAGACATTCCTGGGACAAGCCAAGATATGTCTTTTCCTTTTTATGACACGAGCTACACGTGGTCTTGTGCTTGTCTTTTAACGCAAAGCCCGTTTTTTCATGGTCAAAATTATCCTTATCAAGAGGCATTATATTAAAGTCTTCGCCTTTATGGTCGATGTGGCATTCAGTGCATCTCTTCCCGTTTAACTGGGCATGAAGACCTTTACTTTTCTTAATTCGCTCAACGAGCTTGTCATGGCATGACAAGCAGGACGAATCGGAAATCCCCTGTCCTAAGACGTGGCAGGAGATACATTTCTTAATAGTGTCCAGGTTCTTGTGAGATTTTGTCAGCTTCCCCGGAGAAATCATATCGGCGAAGCTTGCTCCAGAGAAACAAGAAAGCAAAAAGACAACAAATACGATAATCTTACCTTGTGTTATCATACTTTCATCCTTAATCCGTGCAACATATTCCATTGTTAGGCCAGGCTCCTTTTTTCTGTTGAACATTTTCGGAAGACAGGAAGGATCTTATATTGTAGGCAGTCTCTTGTAATTATTATTCTTACTTGATCCATGTTCTTTATTAGAGTATTTTATTATCTTATAATTGATTTGAAAAGGCGGTCTGTGATTGACCGCACAAAAATGCTTTTTCAATAAAAAATTTTCAAAGGCATCGGATAAAACAACGCCTGCTGACTCCTTAAATTGCCTGTGTAACAATAATTCCCGGTATAAATGTTTTTATGAGAAGGTAGAGAGTAATTCATATATCGGGACGTCTATAAAGCAATGTTTGTGCCATCCTGCTAACTTGTTAATATTTTGAAAAAGCAGATAGGACCGAAGAATCAGAAGTGTATTCTATTCATACACTGTTTAAAGGAGGGGAACAGGGAATCGTTTAATATGAAGGGGTTGTTGCGGTTTCTTTGTGCATGGAAAATCATACAGCGGGCCTTTAACGTATGTAGTTGAATAAGAATAACTTTCATCTTACGTTCTTATGCTGTAATGAATCATATCCGGTTGATATTATCCCAAGTACATCATTTTTTACAAAATATAAAAGGGGCGCCTTCTTATAGTAAAGGCGCCCCTTTTCAAAACTCCTCAAGTACAACTGATAACCTAATTGTCCTTAATACACGATAATTGTGTTTGCCTCAAAACATCCGCTGCTGTCCGCGGTCCCGTAAACATCGACCTTGACGCCGGCGGTAAGGTCTGCAAAATTGGTCATTTCACTTGTGACCGCATCATCCGTATCTTCTATTTGAAAGATATCCACATTGTCTGAGATGCCGACACATGTTGTCCCGACATCAAAGGTCTTCAGTATGAAGTCTATATTGCTTATGGTCCCGGAAACTTTATCTGAGGTCGTATCAAGCAAAATGAAGGCGGCATTGAGAAGGACCGGATTGTTATTTAATAATAGTATGCCGTCAACAATCGCGTGGACGCCTTCATGAATTGAGGACTCCGGGAGGGGGTCACCGTTCGATGAATAAATTTTTGTTTCCGCGTGAATACCGGCCTTTATCGGAGATGCCGCCTGGATGCCCTGGTCCTGGTCCAGTTCAAAATCAAATTGTCCGCCTGCACCGTTTTGTGAAATGACCCCTGAACGGACCATGCCTGAGAATTGCGCAAACTCCCCTATTTCCACTGTAACTGCCGACATTGTCATTTCACACGGCGTGTTGTCATCGTCTTCAGGAGAATCCATCATATAAAATCCGATGACTGTTACCGGACTGTTTTCAGCAAGGTCATCAAATGTTGCAGGACCTCCATCCCGGATCGCGCTGAAAAAAGACGTGTCGTCAGGAAGGCGGACAGTCAAACAGCGGTCTCCTGCGTCATCATTATTACCCTCTACAGGCTGGCCCATGTGCATGCCTGATGCGGTCATCATATTATCGCCGGGTATCTCTTTCAGCAAGAGATTGAATGTATGATTGACCGGGTCCGGATTGCTGACAGTGCCTTTTATGCGCATTAGCTTGCTTTGGTCCACATGATGAAGGACATCAATGAAAACCACCGGCCTGAAAATATATTTTTCCTGGTTCCCGGTCCTTACAATATGAATGGATTTCTCCGCGTCCATATCCAGTTGAACAGCAACTGTTTTGCCGGAAACAACGGTGAACATCTCACGCAGATTAAGGTCTATCTTGCCGTTTGCGGGCAAGTCAGGGTATATCTTTTCTCCGGTGTCTTTCTTGACCAATTCTATTTTCTCAACATATAGCCTTATCTTGTTGTATTGCGCGGCGGACACATTGTTCCCAACAGAAAACAGCATGGTCTCATCTTTCAGATCGAGCAGATTTAAGGTCTTGATGCCCGAAAACACCGTGACGTTCCGGTCATTGGATATCAGGCCGATCCGGGAAATCGTGATGTTAATCTGTGAAAAATCATCTGCGGGAGAGTCTTTAAGAAAGACCGCTACGCTGCCGCTGCCGCTTTGAGTTCCCTGTGATGTATTGGAAGACCCTCCCCCGCTGCCGCCGCAGGACGAAATGATCAATGCTGACAGATATAAGACAATAAAAGCTAAAAAAATATTTCGGTTGTGTTTCATTATAATCTCCTCCTTTTAAAATATTTGCGGTCAAAGACCGAATTGATTGTCCGCCTATTAAGCAATCCTTATACCACATTTATAACTAACTGAATTTATGAAAGTTGAAATATCCGGATTGAAGCGGGCGTGCATGGTTTTTCAATCAATGGCCGGAGAAAGAAATGTAAAATCTATTAATCAATTGGACTGTTACGGCTTTCTGTCCGTTGAAGGCAAAAGCATACACGATGTAAGGATGCTTGAGTATTAAAACTTGCCGGGTAAAATTATTATTGGATGGTTATATTTCTTTGAAATTTACGTGAAGACTTCGTCATCAAAAGGGACGCCGCCGATTGATTCTTCCATATCTTTGAGATCGTTTTCTGCTATTCCGAGGATATCAAGGGCTGAAAAATCAAGCGGGTAATTCGGGTCTTTTTCTGTGGGGCTCAGGATATTTCTTGTGGTTATATAATCGGCAATATGTATCACGGCTACCTGCTTCAGATTTTTTTCTGCTCGTGACGGTGTGTGATGGTACAGGTTTGAATCTATAATGATGTCGGGCAGGTCCCATCCTTCCGCAAGCCATGATCCGATCTCCGTGTGGTTGAAATCCAGTACTTTTTTCTCTGCGGCAAGCAGCGAATCCTCTTTCTCAAATGCCTGTAGCACTTCCTGATATTTGTCCGTGAAATACCTGTTCATGACCAGATACCCCAGGTCATGCAATGTCCCGCTCACCAAAACATCTTCCGCAATGTCCATTTTTAGGTTCCTGGAGATCAGCCTCGCGGTAAACCCGACTGAAACGGAATGGTTGAATATCCGCTGGTAATCGAAGGACTTTCCCCTCCTTCCGTCATCAAGCATGGTCATTAAAGAAATTCCGAGCGCGACATTTTTAACATTGTTGAATCCCACGCGCATTATTGCCGTCTGAAGCGCGTCGGTATGCACCTTGAACCCGAAAAAAGCAGAGTTGGCAACGCTCAAAACCTTCGCGGAGATAGCAGGGTCTTTTTCTACAATGCTCTCAAGTTTGTCAACTGACAACAAGTCATCGCCGATAAGCGCCAGAACTTCTTGAGCAATTACAGGAATGGTGGGGAGCTTCCTGATCTTCTGAACGTAAGACTTTAACGAATCATTCATAGCTGTATTATTATCGTCTTTTCAGTGCAATTTCTTAAGTGGAATATTATCATCTGCTCTTTGAATCAAGCCATATTGTCACAGGCCCGTCGTTAATTAATGATACTTCCATATGCGCGGCGAATATGCCTTCTTTAGCAGTTAATCCTTCTTCTCTCAACATGTTATTGAACAGCTTCCAGTATTCTTCGGCTATATCCGGACTTGCTGATTGATCAAAACCGGGACGGTTGCCTTTTCGCGTATCAGCATAAAGGGTAAATTGCGACACGCTCAAAACCTCGCCCCGGACTTGGTTAACATTTAGATTCATCTTCCCCATCTCGTCTTCAAAGATGCGGAGGTTCGCTGCCTTCCTGGCAAGGTACTCAATGTCATCTTTATTGTCATCCTTGCCTATTCCGGCAAGAAGCAGGAGCCCCTTCCCTATTTCCGTAACAGCCTGTCCATCCACAATTACTTTTGCGGTCTTGACCCTTTGGATCAGTATTCTCATGTACCGGCCTTTCTTAAATAAACACTGTCAATAAGTTGCAGCGGATCCAGCAGCCTCAGGATTTTCCGTGCGCTTATTATTTCCCAGTCAAGCTGAGCATATTGCACGACTTCAGATGACCATCCTGTTGAAATATGTAAATGAGGGATAATTCCGGCCCTTGCCTTACCAGATACTGTTGCGATAACATCGCCTTCCCTTACAACCATGCCGGCATGTAAACCATCAACCGGATTTGTATGCCCGTAGATCGTACACCACCGGATTTGATCATTGTCAGGGAGTTTGTGCTCTATGATAACAGACTTGCCGAGAAAGTCATTTATAATTCCGGCAAAAACTCCGTCATACATTACAGGAATTTTCATGTCCTCATTAAGACGATGGACCCCGCCCTGCCCGTCCTTATAAAAACAAAAATCCACACCCTCATGAGGGGTGTCCCGCCTTCCCTGATCACCCCACCATTTATTCAAATCATCAAACAGCATTCCTTTATAAAAGACCCATTCTTTAAAACTGTTTTCAAGGGCGTTCTCCCTGAAAAAAATTTCAGTGAATCGTGATTTTCTCAGTGGTGGAATATTCATGGCGTTAAATTTTAAATCCATTCTCGCTTAATCACAATATTTTCTTCTTACGCTGATTTAGATTATACGATATTATTTTTATCACAAGGTATTCAAGGTTATTAAAAAAGCGGGTTGGCAAGAATGCTTTGTGTTAAAATACTAAATCTCAATTATGCCTAACGAGCTGATCGAAACCATAACCAGCCAGGATGATCCCATCCGCAACCGTTCCATTACCTCACTTCTGCGAAACAAAAATAGTAAAGAACTCATCCAGCTTGCTGATGAAGTTGAAGCCTTCCGGAAATCCTCCGGCAACCTCTACCACAAAGTAAGGGCTTCCCTGTTTCTCTTTGTGATCTACAGGTATTACCTCCAGGTCAATAAAGATATACTTCAATACGGCAACATCCCCTTTGAAGGCGTCAAAGCTGCCTTTGAAAGAGACTTTGAACTTGCCATAACTACTTATCTGACTGAAACAAAAAGCCCCGGCGGCCAAAACAGCGCCGTCTTCAGCGCATTGGCGGAATCATACTACAACCTTGCTTTTAAGTATTTACTCGATCAGGTAAAGTTATCCATTAGCCAATGTACGGAAAACTATCTGCTTTTCAACATAAAAGGAATTGATGGTTACCCGTATTCTGCACCCGTAGAATTGACAACGCCGGACCCTGAAACAGGGCTATATCCGGTCGGGATGGATGCCTCGCCTGTCAGGCTGGACCCGTCTCACAGCGGATGGTCCGACATATTTTTCCTCGGAATGGATTTTCCCGAAGGCGCAAAGGTCGTAAACCTGTCGGTGAACATGAGGGTCCACAGTAGCGATGAGCGGATACTTCCTCCATGTGAGTGCTACACCCGCTTTATTGAAGAACCTGTTATTCACCTGATCTCAATCGACCTGAAGTCCTCAAAAAAAATATCCACTTTGCAGGAGCTTTTTAATTTCGGCAATGATTACCTCTCCCTTCTTAAAGCCGGAGTAGTAGCGTCCGGTATTGTGCCTCCCTGTTTTGAAGGCAGGAATATTCCGCTTAAAGATTTATTACATAAACTGCTTGGCAAACCCGGGGGCATAGAGGTAGTGACAAAGGTCAACGGCATCCCAAAGGGTTCGCGACTTGCCGTCAGTACAACACTTATTTCGACGATCATAACCCGCCTCATGAGATTCAGCGGCCAGATCAAAAACCAGACAGGGACATTGACCGAACTTGAAAGGCGCACAGTGGCGTCGAGGGCAATCCTTGGAGAATGGCTTGGCGGCTCAGGCGGCGGCTGGCAGGATTCAGGCGGCCTGTGGCCGGGGATAAAAGTGATAATGGGAAAGCTGTCAGGACACGGCGACACTGAATACGGTGTGAGCAGGGGCTGCCTCCTGCCTGAGCACAATGTGTTCTCCTGGGAGGAGATCTCAAAAGAGGTGGAGCAAAAGATCATTGATTCGATGGTGCTTGTTCATGGCGGGATATCGCAGGACGTGGGTCCCATTCTTGAGATGGTCACTGAAAAATATCTCCTTAAATATGAAAAGGAATGGAAAGCCCGGCTAAAGGGGATCGAACTGTTCACCAGTATCGTTGACGCATTAAAGATTGGCGATATGAAAGCACTCGGCAGGCTGACCACCGAGGATTGGGAAGGCCCGATACAGGACATTGTTCCATGGGTGAACAATGCCTTCACGGAGGCTTTAATCAATAATGTAAAAAATGAGTTCAGTGACGATTACTGGGGATTTCTGATGCTTGGCGGGATGTCAGGCGGAGGCATGGCGTTTATTGTGAATCCTGCGATCAAAACCGCTTTCAAAAATAGAATTGCTGAGATCATGCATGAGCTGAAGCAAATGTACAACTCCTCCCTGCCCTTTATCATTGATCCCGTGGTATATGATTTCGAGATCAACCATGAAGGTATAGCAGCGAAGTTATTGAAGGGGAAAGAAGCGGTGATGCCTGAGATTGAAGGCGTTCCTGTTTGTCACCCTGAACTTGTTTCAGGGTCTAATGGAGAGATGCTGAAACGAGTTCAGCATGACAGTCCGATAACCGAAGATCAGATTAAAAACCAATTCGGCTTCGATGTCCGCTCTCATGAGCATATGAAGGCCCTGTTAAAAAAAGGCGAGATCGGTCTTTCAAAAAACCGCCTTCCTTTGACAACTAAAATTGAAGACGTTTCGCCTGAGGAAATATTTCATTTTGAAGAGTTTAATTATTCCCCTCTATCAAGAGGGGTTAGGGGTGTGTCCTCCCCTCCTTTAGAAAAGAAAGGTGAGGGGGGATATTCCGAAACAGGCCTCGCCGCCCTCAAAAATAACGAAGTCGCCGTAGTCACTTTTGCCGGGGGCATGGGCAGCCGCTGGACGCACGGTGCAGCCGTCGTGAAATCCATTAACCCTTTTATTAAAATGGACGGCGCGTACAGGACATTTATTGAAATCCATCTTGCCAAGAGCCGGAAGACAGGAAAGTTATCAGGCCGCAATGTCCCTCATGTCTTCACGACAAGTTACTTAACACATGATGCTGTGTTCAGATACCTCGACAGATTTAACTACTTCAGCTACGAGGGGAAAATATATCTTTCTCCGGCAAAGTCCATAGCCCACAGGGTCTATCCGATGGAGCGGGACCTGCGCTTTCACTGGGAGGAACAGCTTCAGCAGAAGCTTGATGAGAATGTACAGAGGGTGCAGGATGATGTCCGCCGCGCATTAATAGAGTGGGCAAAATCAAAAGGCGAAGGGGAAGATTACAGCGAGAACAAGCCGATGCTGAGATTCAACCCGCCCGGACACTGGTATGAAATTCCGAATCTCATAAAGAACGGTGTGCTCGCGCAGATGCTGAGGGACAACCCAAACCTCAGGTATCTTTTCTGTCACAACGTCGATACATTGGGGGCGGATGTTGATCCGCACATGCTCGGAATGCACATTGAAAATAAAAAGTGCATGACGTTTGAAGTGACTCCCCGAAGAATAGAGGACGCGGGTGGAGGCCTGGCAAAGATCAACGGGCACGTCAGGCTCGTTGAGGGAATGGCGCTCCCAAGGGAAGAGGACGAATACGGTCTGAGTTTTTATAATACAAACACCAACTGGATAACCATTGATCCCATGCTCGAATATTTCGGGCTGGACAGGAATGTGATCTTGGATGCTGAGAACAGTCCGGAGAAGCAGGACAAAATACTTGACGCCATACACGCGGTTGAAAAAAAGATCCCGGCATACGTAACGTTAAAGGATGTAAAATACGTCTGGGGCAGCGGACAGGAGGATGTTTATCCCGTTGCCCAGTTTGAAAAGATCTGGGGCGACATGACAGGCCTCACGGACCTTAAGACAGGTTTTGTGTCTGTTGCAAGATACAGAGGCCAGCAATTGAAAGAGCCCGCGTTATTGGACACGTGGGCGAATGACGGGTCGTTTGAGTATGTGAAAGGGAAAGCGATCTTTTAGCTGCGGATTATGCAGATGGACGCATATATAGAAAAAATATTATTGACCGAAAATACCTTTAAAGTTGTCATTCCGGCAGGTCGTAAGCCGGAATCCAGTTTTTTGTTAAAAGGCTCTGGATTCCCGTTTACTGACTACGGGAATGACAATTCATAAATTGGTTAACACGGAGGAACTCATGTCCAATAAAAAGGTGGCGCTGATCCACGGCGACAACAGGAAAGAGAACATCAAGAAATGTCTCACGTTGATTAGAGAAGATTTGGAGCCTATAAAGAAGGCAAAGAACATTCTGATCAAGCCGAATCTCGTGGCGCTGAAACCGGACTTCGCAAACACCAATGTGGAGGCCATAGAAGCCGTCATCGAGTTCACCCGCACTCTTGCCCCTGATACACCGATCACTGTCGGTGAAAGTTCCGCCACCGCGTTCTACAGGAAGCTTCCTACAACGAAGGTGTTTGAGGATTATGATTATTACAGGCTTGAAAAGAAATACCGCAATGTGAAGCTGACTGATTTCGACAACGATAATGATGTGATGGAAAGTCCCATTCACTCGGTTGTCGGCGACACGCACCTGAGAATTTCAAAACGTGTCCTTGAATTCGACTACAGGATATCGCTCGCAATTCCCAAGACGCATAACTTCGCGCAAGCGACATTCGGAATTAAAAATATGGCCGGGCTTGTTTTAAGACAGGACATGGCAATGATCCACGGGATGAAAGGCGGAGTTGAAGTTGACGCGCCAAAGACACTCCTTGACAGACTGCCGCCCGGCACTGTTTCAAAGGCGAGAAGAAAACTTCCGCCCTGGCTGATAAACTTTTTGTTCAGGCAATACCCTGCCTACCGCAAGAGCGTAAAGATGATCCATCACAACATTGTCGAATTCGCAAAGAGGACCTGGCCTGATCTGGTGGTGCTTGATGGATTTACTTGTATGGAAAACAACGGCCCTGTTGACGGCACCCCTGTTGACATGAGAATAGCGATAGCCTCCGCTGATCCGGTTAAAGCCGACGGTGTCGCGGCAAGGGCGATTGGTTTTGAGCCCGAAGAGATCGGTTATCTTTATTACCTTCAGAACGAAGAGAAGATGGGGGACTATTCTCTCGAAGGTCTTGTGGGGGACGATCTAAATAAGATCAGGAAAGTCTTCAAACGTCACGGGACGTATGATATCCAGAGCCAGTGGAAATGAGCCTACTTTTGAACTTCCCAACTTTAAGAACCTAAAAAGTTACAATGTCCCGGTTCGTTCACCTTTTGTACTTCTGCACTTCCGCTCTTTTGCACTTTTGTTTCAGCAGTGTGTTCCTCGTTCAACTCCACTGACTGGTTATAACCTCATTTCTTTTTAGGTTTCTTATTTTGTTCCTTAAAATATGTTATTTGTCTCTCAATCATCTCCAGAATTTCATCTGGAACTTCTTCTCTTGCCAATAGTCCAATGACAACCGCACGAGCTATGCTTACGTCATAATCAATGTCGTTATAAAAACCCATCATCCATTTTGAAGGACCTTTATCATACTCATGAATATGAACACTTAGTTCGCCGCTGCTCATCTTGCCTATTTTCCAATCCTCAAACTTTGCCGACAGCTCAATTAAATGTTTTTTTATTTCTCTTTCATGTGCTTCCCTTTTCAATTCAAGAAGCTTCTTTTTCAGACTTTTTGAATTTGTCATTTCTTGTTTAACTCAAGCATCTATAATCTTTTTAATTTTCTCTGCTGCAAGCTTAACTTCAGCTTCAATGAGCTTGATATTAAATGCTTGCCCAACTATGTCTGATACAGCTTTTTCTACATTGTTTTGATAAAAAAAGCCAAGAGTCGCAAGTATGTCGATAGCTTCTACTCTATAACCGTTCAGATCTTCTACGACCTTTGCTTTTTCTCCAAGAGGATGTCTATTCCATTATTTGTTATGTCCCGATTATTTCATTCAGCCCTTCGACTACTTGAGCAAGTTCTTCTGGAGATACTCTTCCAAGTTTCTTCCCGATTCTCTCAACAGAAAGAGTTCGTATCTGGCTGATCTTTACCCATGATCGTTTTGGTAGTTTTTCAGTTTTCAGCTCCAGCGTCAAAGGGAAACCTGCTTTCTGCGGCTGGCTGGTTAATGTCATCGCTATGACTGTCCCGGAATGTTCGTTAAATATATCTTGACTCAAGATTAAAACAGGTCGCATGCCTGCTTGCTCATGACCACGCACGGGATTTAAGTCTGCCCATCGAATCTCACCCCTTAGTATTTTGGCCATTCGCTTAAATCCTCGGTTAATCCTTCTTCAGCCATAGCTTTCTCGAAAGCCGGATCCAATTTGGCACATTCTTTCGCCAACCGATTACGCTCTAATCTTTCTATCTTTTCGTTCACAGCTTCTTGAATTGCCTGACTACGGTTTATAAAAATGTTTTCATGAACGAGATGGTCTAAGCGACTAATTGAATTTTGATCAAGGGTAATTGCAATTTTTGCTTTACTCATATATTCACCTCCCGGTATTACTACTTATCATACCGGATACCAGAATTACGGTCAAGATGTTTTCATTGGTATGGACATAACAGTTGACTGTTTCAGACCACCGAATGACTTAAAAGAGCAAGAAACCGTTTTGAACTTCATGAATCTATGCTTAGAATATGATCTGGATGCCGCTGATTTGAAATTAAGTCAGAGTATGTTTTTTATATCGCTCGCATGACGGATTTTTTCAAAATCCGTGACGGGTGATCTTTGCCCCTTGACAACCGGAGGCCTTATAAGTGTTATCTATTCCTTTTACTTTAGATATTTCTCTATTGTCTTAAGTATTCTATATAAATCAATTTCTTGATAATTGTTTGATAAAGGTAATAAACGTTTTCCCAATCTATTCCTGCCCAATCGTTTGCTTTCAATGTTCCATTTAAAATATCCTCGAAGTTTGTCGTATATGTTGACTTACCATTAAAACGACCAGCCTTAATATCGTCTATGAATGTTTGAAATGTGTTCAGTTGTTGAGAATAGTGGGTATATTTAACTCTGGCTGACCAATTTAATGTGTTCTTAATTTTTATGATTAAACTTATCTCATTTTCATTTTCTATTTCCTTTTCTTTCAATTTTCTTGTTAAGAATGGTCCCCAATCTTCTTTATTATGTTTCTTCCCACAGGCTTTTACTTCTTGGTCAGGTGCTCCCATGATTGTCTCAAAAATGGTTTGAAGTTGCGACACCTTTTGAAATATGTTGTCGTAATACTTAGGCTTCGATCCAATTGTATACAAAAAAGGTCAATTATATTTCGGAAATTATCATCTTCATTATATTTCTTAATGAAGCAATTGTGAAATTCTGTAAAATTTATTTTATTCGGTAGTTGGCTATGAAAAGTATCTATTTCATCGAAAGATATTTTGAGCCCTCCACCCGTTTCATATTTTTTGCATAATTTTTCAGTTACTTCATTTATATTTGCTCCGGTTTCTTTAAATATTGATAAGCCTTGCTGAATTGATGAGAAGAAATATATATCACTTCTAAGAAATAAAAACTGGTAACAAAAAATAAAAAGATTAAGTCTTGGGCGAATTTCTTTATTATTCATCTCAGAAGCAATAATTAATTTGCATTGCGATAACTTCAATGCTCCAACTTTTTTGGTAGCAGGAATAATCCAGAAGTTCTTTAACTCGATTGCTTTATCCGGTTGATATAAGGCACCTGTCACTTCAATGCAGTTAAGCTCCATAATCGTAGCCACTTTCTAATAGATAACAGACATTAGATAGAATGTCTCATATTTAATAAACTACAATTTGTCATTAAGTAATAAGTGACATTGTTAGTTATCACTTAATACCAACTTATTAACTTTTTCCTGCTGACACTGTGTGTAGTGACAGGGTCTTTATTTATTCCAGCGCATCGTCCCACTTGATATGGAAATATTCTAAAGCAAGGTCTTCGAAATATCAATTAAAAAAATCGAAGAATAATTTCCCTTTCAAAGGCGCACATGTTTTTTATATAATTAAAAAGTCTTTTAATTTTCTTGCCGCACCTTTAACTTTAATTTTCCATGAAACGAATTCCTGAACCGGATTTAATGGATGATGCCGAGCAGGCAAAGGCTTACGCGGACACTGATTTCTCAGAACCGCACGAGGCCTTTGTTAAACATTTCACAACCCGTTTTCCTGAATTCTCTTACGGTGAGGCGCTTGACCTCGGATGCGGAACGGCGGACGTCATTATCAGAATGGCAAGGGCCTTGCCCGGAGTGAAGATCACTGGCATTGACGGCGCGCAGGCGATGCTTGACATCGGTATCCATGATGTTAAACAGAAGGGGTTTGAGCAGCAGATCAAACTGAGGAAATGCGCCCTGCCCGCCCCTGAACTGTCCGGGAAAAAGTTCGACGCGGTCATATCCAACAGCCTGCTCCATCACCTTGCCGGACCGCTAATATTATGGGAAGCAGTCAGGCAGTGCGCAAAACCCGGAGCGCCGATTTTTGTTATGGACTTACTGCGCCCTCATGATGTAGAATCAGCAAAGGCCCTTTTACAGCTTTATGCTGCTGATGCCTCGCCTGTTTTACAAAAAGATTTTTATAATTCCCTGCTGGCATCTTACAGCGTTGAGGAAATTCAACAGCAGCTTGAGGCGATGGACCTTGACCATCTCACAATCGATATTGTCAGCGACCGTCATGTATTAGTATGGGGAAAAAATCGTGAACACTGAGAAAAGCGAATTTCTCGGGACAGCATTCAGGGCTTCAATGCTTGCAGGGGAAGTTGTTCTAAATAATCTTGGCAAGATCTCTCCGGATGACATTGATATCAAGCAGGCCTCGGATTTTGTAACTACCATTGACAAAGAATCAGAGAAGATCATCATTGATACGATCAGGAGGAAGTTTCCAAGTCATCATTTCCTTGCCGAGGAATCCCTAAAAGAAGCGCAGACCACGGAGTACCGCTGGATAATTGACCCAATTGACGGCACGACAAACTTTATTCACGGATACCCTGTATTCTCCATTTCAATAGCGCTTGAATTCAACAGAGAAATAATTATGGGAGTTATTTTTGATCCGCTGCGGGAAGAAATTTTTACCGCGGAAAAAGGGAAAGGCGCATTCCTTAACGGGAGGCAGTTAAAGGTCTCCGGGGTAACTAATCTCGCAAACGGCCTTGTTACAACCGGGTTCCCCTTCCGCAAAAGAGACCTAATCGACAACTATTTAATGCTCTTTAAAAATATCTTCAACAGGGTGAGTGACATCAGGAGGGCCGGCTCCGCTGCGCTGGACCTTGCATATGTCGCAGCCGGCAGATGTGACGCGTTCTTTGAAATAGGACTGGGTCCATGGGACATTGCGGCTGGAAGTTTTCTGATCAAAGAAGCAGGCGGCGTTGTCACTGATTTCGGAGGTAAAAGAGATTATCTCTCAACAGGAAACATCGTGGCCGCCAATCCCGCAATACATGGAGAAATACTGAAAGAGGTCAGGAATGTGTTCGGGGGAATGATAGCCGGATGACACTCTTTCGTGAATAATTTTTCAAGGCGAATTTTTTTCTTTCCTCCACTTGACAACTAAAAAACTTATGATATAGTTTTTTCATGCAAACATCCGAAAGTAAAAAAATAAGGGCCGCGTGGGCCTTATTCATTATCTTTCTGTTCGTATTTACCCTGCCGCAGGCATTTGCTCTCACGTTGGACGGCGAATCAAAAACTTACTTTCAGTCCAGGGAGACCCTCGATTCAGACAGCATCTCTCCAATCTTTGAATATCTCGATTTCACTGTCGGTGACCTTGGCAGGGAAGAGGTCTCTTTTCACTTCGGCGGCTGGGCAAGATACAAAGATAACGGGGACATTGGTTTTTCAAAAACGTCCAACAGCGATCTTCAGTACGCGTATCTCAGCTTTAAAAAGAAGACCGACAACGCTGTCATAAATCTCGGCAGGCTCTTTGTCTCCGAAGGCGTTGCCCTTGAGCAGATAGACGGCTTTTATAAACGCGCTGATCTCAAGGGAGGATTCGGGGTCGCGGTCTTCGGCGGTGTGCCGGTTGAGACTGATTTCGACAGCCGCGAGGGCGACCTGGTATACGGGGCAAGGGTCACTCACGGCAAGGCCGGGCTTTACACTGCCGGTATTTCCTATCTAAAGGAGAGGAACGAGCACGACAAATTCAGGGAAGAGAGCGGCTTTGATATCTGGCTGCTTCCGGTTGACAAGGTAACAGTCCTCGGCAGGTCTTCTTATAATGTGACCGATTCGGGCGCGATGGAGCACTCATATTTTATAACGCTGGGCCCGTTTGAAAAATTCAGGATCTCACCCGAGATCTACTGGGCTGATTACAAGCGATACTTCACTTCGCAAACAACGAGCGCCTTCACATTTCAAAGCAGCATTATTGATCCCAAAGAGGAACTGCTCATGCTTGGCGGAGAAGCCTCGTATGCTTTTACGGAAGACATTCTCGTTGCCGCTAAGTACAAAAATTATAACTATGATATCGCCGGAAGCGCGGACTTTTACGGCGGCAGCATCACGTACTCTGTTTTCGGGACGGGAAGCGCGGGGCTTTCCGTCTACCGCATGAGCGGCGATGGTGAGAGTTTGAAGTATACTGAATACAGGGTGTACGGGAGCAAGAAGTTCGGGAAGGCCGACATAACAGCGGATTTCTTCAATGTGGCATACGCCGCGGAGATCAATGATGTGAAAAATGCCTATGCCGCTTCGGTTGCCGCGGGATATGATTTCAACCGGAAGATGAGGGCGGCAGCCGACCTTGAGTACGGGCAGAATCCTTATTTTGACGAGGAAGTAAAGCTCTTCCTCAAATTCCTTTACCGGTTCGGCACGGGGGCCTGAAATGAAAAGCGGACACATAAAAGCATTAATAATGATTTTTCTACTAACGGTCTCCGCTGTTATCTTTAACTGCGCGGGGCACAACAGCATTGCAAGACTTCATCCTGTCGAATTAGAGACAAAACCCCTCTGCAGCGAGTGCCACGCCGAAGAGTTTGCCGCGATTGACCACACAAGCGATTACGGCACAAGGCACAAGTTCCACGCGACACAGAACCAGAATACATGCAAAGTCTGCCACAGGGAATCATTCTGCAGCGACTGCCACGCGAACAAGGAAGAGCTAAAGCCAAGCGACAAATTCAAGGACGCCCCGGGAAGGTCCCTGCCGCACAGGGGAGACTATCTCACCCAGCACACGATCGACGGCAAGATAAATCCTGCCGTGTGCTTCAAATGCCACGGGCGCAAGAACAACGAAAGGTGCGGCTCATGCCACAGATGAGAATAAAAGAAAGACTTATACTCGCCGCGCTGCTTGCCGCGTTCGCATTACTCTTTGCATGTGGTGATGCGAATGAACAGGCGGTTTTCAATTCTGACACAAACAGTCATCCCGAGGGCTGGGCTGATCCCTTATCAATAGGCCATGACAATTACCACGCTACCCTGATGAAGGAAGTATCTTCATCTTCAAGAGGACGTACACTCTTTGCCAGGCGCTGCGCCCTCTGCCACGGCAAGGACGCAAATGGGAAGATCGGCCCCAGGATATTCAATATCAGCGCGTCATCAATTGCCGGCGTCATCGGGGTGGTCCCTTTAATGAAAGGACAATCAGACCTGAGCTCAAGCGACATTCAGGCGATAGCAGATTATATAGCTGAGTTGAGGGACGGGGCAACTCCGGTAACGACCACGCTCAATACGGAACTATGTGTAAACTGTCACGGCAGTGATCTTGACGGAGGCATATCGGGGATAAGCTGCTTTTCGTGTCACAACGGACCTGACGGCAGTATCGGCCATCCCGGGCTCGCGACCCATGTATGGCATGAGGCAAAAGATGATCCTTTGCATTACCACGGCACTTATGGAAGGAGATTCAGTGCTGCCTGCACTAATTGCCACGGATATAATTTACAGGGACACGCAGGACCGGCGTGCGATAGCTGCCATGACGGCGTTACTGCCGCGGTACTGGATTTTGTGCCGCCTCCTATCGTGCCGAACCCGACCGGACAGAGCATTACATTAACTATTTCCCTGACCGGAAGCAGCGAAGTCCCGCCTGTTGTTACCACTGGCAGCGGGACAGCGACCCTGATTGTCGATCTCGATACAAGGGAGATAAGCGGCACTTTAGCCTTTTCCGGGCTGAGCAGCGCCGCGACTGCTGCGCATATCCATCAGGCCGCTGCCGGAGCGAACGGGCCGATTGCTGTAGCACTGACTGGCGGAGCGGGAGGGACATCTGGAGTAGGGACTGTACCGGCGACCATCCTTACCGAAGAGCAGTTCAATGTACTCAAGGCAGACGGGCTTTATATTAATGTTCATACTTCAAACAATCCGGCCGGCGAGATACGGGGCCAGATCATATTCACGGGAGTTACGCTATCTGCTACACTGTCAGGGGCGCAAATGGTGCCTCCTGTGGTTACAACAGGAAGCGGTTCCGCAACTTTGACAGCCAACACAAGCACGCGCGGGATAAGCGGGACTGTGACTTTTTCAGGACTCACGGGCAATGCCACCGCCGCCCATATACACCAGGCCCCTGCCGGTTCAAACGGAGGTGTGATTGCAGCTCTCACAGGCGGCGCTGGAGGGACATCCGGTACATGGACCATTCCTTCCGGGACCATCCTGACAGTTGAACAGTTCAACGCGTTTATGGCAAACGGGCTTTATTTCAATATCCATACCACGACTAACCTTGACGGCGAGATACGGGGACAGATCGTCTTTGCCGAGCTGAGCGGCGCACAGGAGGTCCCGGCGGTAACAACTTCGGGAAGCGGCACTTATGACATCACAGTCAATACCGGCACGGGTGAGATAAGCGGAACAGTCACATTTTCCGGGCTCAGCAGCAACGCCTCTGTGGCGCATATACATCAGGCTGCTGCCGGAGCAGTAGGCCCTGTTATCGTCTCGCTTGAAGGCGGAGCAGGGGCGACATCAGGCGTGTGGACCATACCAACAGGCACAATCCTGACCGCTGAACAGATCACCGCCTATCAGGCAAACGGGCTTTATTTCAATGTCCATAGCACGATCAACCCTTCCGGCGAGATCAGGGGACAGATCATCGCGCAGTAAGCGGTACGCTGATTTTTGTTTTTCATTCTGTGCTGCGGAAATAATTTACCCGTCGTTCCTTCTTCACGTGAAACTGAACACCACTGAGACACATCCATCACATTTCTCTGTGTCTCTGTGCCTCCGTGGTTGACTGCTTAATTATAGAATGAAATCTTCTGCCACTGTGTTCTCCAGAGTTCTTTATTAAGGACCCTGCGGCCTCTGCAGCAGGGCGTCTATCATTTGAAAGTTTATTTTTTGGTGTCATTCCCGCAAGCGAAGCGCGTCGGGAATCCCTCCGGATTTATGAACATAAAAAAAACGGGGAGGTCATGCAAGACCTCCCCGTTTGCGTTTCAACAACTGCTTTACTGGGTTGTGAAGGTAGAGGACTCTGTTTCTACTGACCCTCCTTTGCTGTCGTCAGCTTCAACTTTCCAGTAGTAGGTTACTCCAGACGACAGATTGCTTACCTGAGTGGTCACATCGGTTGACGCGATAGTCTGGCCTCCACCTCCGCCTCCTCCGCCTCCGCCACCTCCGCAGGCATAGAGGGACATTCCCGTGATAAGCACAAGCGACAGGAGCGCTATTGTCCTGTTCCGTCTGTTCATGCCGCCTGCAAAGGCAAGTCCGACTATCCCTATCATGCTCAGACCGCCAAGGCCTGCGTAATAGACATTCATTTTACCTGCTGACGCAGTAACAACAAGGTCCTTCTGGCAATCGTTCCCGCTGCCGATGAAGAACGGGTTATTGCAGACGCTTACCTTATAACTGACTGTGTCCGAATCCTGATCATTTGACTTTGTCCACTTGAGCGTAACCGGCATCGATACTCCGGTTTCTCCATTTGCAGGGGACACAATCTCAGGAGCAGTCGGCGTGAAGTTAGTTACAAATGTGGCTGTGTAGTTGGCCGCAAGAGCGTTTTGCGCGAGGTCGTCAACGCCGGTTGTGACGGTAAGCGTATAAGGCGTGCCGGACGCCAGCGGGCTGTCAGGAGTGAAAGTGGCTGTCTTTGTCGAGGAATCGTACGTTACGGTCCCGGTCACCGCGCCGCTTGCGGAGCTGAGCGTTACAGTGCTGGTAGTTATGGAAGCCCCGTGCATCTGCTCGCTGAATACCACGGTAAGCGCTGAGGATTTTGGGAATCCGCTGCTGCTGTCTGCCGGATTAGTCGAGCTGATTGTCGGCGGTGTATCATCAGGGGCAGCTCCGGTGAAAGTCCAGGATTTTGCAACCAATGGATTGCCCACAGCATCCGTAGCACCGGTTGTAATTGCAGCTGTATAAACAACCCCTACGGTCAGATTCGCAGATGGGATGAACGTTGCGGTGTTGTTAACAGTATCATATGTAACAGTTCCGGCAATAGCCGGTCCCGCAGGGCTCGTAGGTGTCACTGTAAAATTAGTTGCATTAATTGTAGCCTGCGCCATTGCTTCACTGAAAACAGCAGTCATGGTAACATTGCCTGGTGCAGAACTGCCATCTTCCGGGAACACGGCAGTTACTGTAGGCGCTATGGAATCGATAGTCCCGCTCACCAGAACATGCCCTGCTGGAATTGCAGTGTCTGTCGGAGGAACATGGATTGTCGCGCTTCTGGCAGCCGCGCCAGCCGTGCCTGAGAAGCGTACTGTGAATGAACACGATCCGGATGCGGCAATCGTCGCATTGGAGCATGTATCAGGAGCAACGACTGTGAAATCGGCAGTATTGGACGATGTAATCGCTCCGAGGGTAACTGCGGCCCCTGTTACATTTGTAACTGTAACCACACTGTCCGTAAATATAGGAGCAACACCTTGCTTGGAAAAGACAATCGACGCAGGCGAAACCTGCATACCTAATTTTTTCCCGGCGAGGAAAAACAGACTGGTATTTTCAAGGGTCTCAAGAACATTGCCTGAGGCGTCTATTCTGTCAACTTTCAGGAAATTGGTCCCGAAAGGGCTGCCGGTCACGGTAACCGGCGCTGCCGGACTTGCAAGATAAATATTCCCGGTTGCCGGATCGGTCACATCTTTATTGCCAACTGTCGTGCTCTGAAGGAACGGCCCTATTTTCCCGCCCAATGCGCCGGTAAAAACGCCCGGAGCAATTCCGACGTCTGCCGTGGAATTGATCGCTTTTATTCCTGCGGGAACGTTAGTAAAAGTATCCACACCATAAGGATGAGTAACGCGATAGGTGCCCGCTGTAGTAGTGTCAACCCTGATCCTTATTCTTGCAAAAACTGTCTGGTCCCCTTGAACAGGAACACCGTTGCCGAATGAGCCCTCAAGGGCGGCGCGATATATTATCTTTTTAGACACTGTAGAGGCATCGGCAATAAAATAAAAGAATTCCGCGGGGAAATTTAGCGGCGGCCCCGGAAACACGAGAGGCAGCGTTCCGTTAAAGGTCGCATCCGCCAGCAGAACACAATACACCGTTGAGTCAACGCAAGATCCAAGCGCAAGCCCGGTTGAGTCCTGATACCAGAATGGGTACCCATTTGGATCATTGGTCGGACTGACCGCAGTTAATCCAGCGTGTGTTGACTGCGCGGTTACCAACGATAACAAAATCACTATAACTACTAATAACTTTTTCAACATATTTTTTCTCCTTTCGTTTACATTATTTTTGTTTTACTTGTCCTTCACAGGTACTGTAGCTGCTGGCGGCGCATGATCTGACCGCGGGTTGACCATGATCAGTATTGTTGCCGCGAGACTGTCCATGCTGCCGTCATTGACACGGTACGTGAAGGCGTCTACAATTGGCGATTCAATCTTCGCTTTATACATGTATGTAAAAGAGCCGTCAGGGCTCAGCTTGACTGACGCGTTCGGATCTGACGGACCGTTCACCAGCACCGCGGTTAAAGTATTTCCATCCGGGTCAGTATCATTGGCCAGGACACCGGGGGACGCAACTGTCAGAGGGACAGACGCTTCAACCGTATACAGATCACCTGTTGGCGAAGGCACACGGTTCGGCCCGGCATTGTCCGTTATATTTTCTGTGTTACTATCGCCCGCTTGATCTGCACTTGGACCATCGCTGGGGGGGGCTGAGGACTTCATTCCATTGGCATAAGCAAATGAGCGTGCAGCGCCACCGGAAACTGTATTGACCTGTGGCTCCGCGGCTGAGGCTCCTATATCTGTTGTATTTGTGCCAGCCGTATTCTCCACCTGTACCTGAGCGGAAATCGGACCGCCATCAAGTGTGGACAGGCTGGCGTTGAGCGCAGTTATCTTCACTGCTTTATCAAACGTGAGCGCCGCAATAATTCCGCTTCCTTCTATGGGTGCTATGCGGATGATGCCCATGCGCAGGGTCCCCGGGGTGTTGGTATTGACTGCTGTCAACGCGCCGGATATCAACCCTCCATAAGCTACACTTGGAGCGGCAGCGCCGTCATAGGTTATAATGAGGTCCATAGCCGCGGCCTTCTCCACCTTTGTCCCTTGCAGCACAAAAACTCTGTCAGTAAACTGCGAGACAACGATAGTGGAAGCGGCACATGAATTTCGCGCAAGCCCGGGGGCAAAAGCGGACAATAAAATAATGATGCAGAAAATAAACTTTATATTAAATTTCAAAATAACCTCCTTAAAAACACACCCCTCGATCCTTCATTATTAGAGGGGAGGTTCTACGGCCCGCTGAAGACTGCAGTAACAACTGCATTTGCTGCCGTCACCGCCGGGATGGTTGCGGCATCGCCCGCATCTACGGCGATAAAGCTTCCCGGTGTCTGATTAATGCTGAATGTCGGCAGCGCTGCTCCATCAGCAATTGCAAAGGTCACCTTTATGATCGCGGTGGTCCCGGTGTTGAAGCCGTTAACTCCCGCGTTAACTAAGGCAATCCTTGTGCTGTTGGCGGCTGCGTCAAAATTGGCGGTGACGAGTGTTTGCGCCCCGGCAGCAGCATTGTTGATCGCGAATACCTGCTGAGCATTGTTGTCAAACGTCGCGCCTGCCGTGTTATTCAAAGTGAACTGAAGCCCTGCCAGGTTCGTGACCGCCTGATCAAATGCAATGGTGACTTCAGCGCGGGTAACCACAGTCGGGGTGTTGTCACCGCCTCCAGTGCCTCCACCTCCGCCGCCGCCACCGCAGCTAATTAAAGCCAGTGCAAAAAAAATATAAGTCAAATAAGACTTATAAGACATATCTTTTATCCTCCTCAAAAGCTGATCAACCCCACAGCCTTCTTCAAAATCAGCAGGGCATCGGATATATCAATCCTGTTGTCCGGGGCAGTTAACGGAGCGACGTCTCCGTGATACATATCTTCATTTGTTGCTGTAGCAAGGCCGACCGCAATACGCAATGCCTTGAGCGCATCGCAGACGCTTACCGCAGCGCCGCCGCATAATTTACCATCAGAGAGGATGACTGTTATAACTGCCGTTTGCGTGGCGATGTTCCCGGTAAGGTCGGCAGCGGTAACAGTAATGCTGTTTGCTCCCGGGGACAATCCGCTGACAGGGACGCTCCATGCCGTGCCGCTGACAGTGACTGAGCCTGCGACAGCCGGAGCGCTGACCGTGACCTCCGGGACCACGCCGGCTTCCACTGTCCCGGAGATCAGCTTAGTTGTGGAAGTGGAAGTGGCGATGGCATCAATAGTAAGGGCAGGAGCTGAAATATCTGGACCGCTCACCGGCCAGGCCATAAGGAGGCCGCTTCCCTTTGAGGCGGCATTAACACTTCCGTCAAACACGCTGACCACCCATGCTGTCTTTGTGTCGGCTGCGCTTGTCGTTGAGGACCAGAAGACGTACTCCTTTACCATAAGAGGCACAAAAGGACTCAGGTCGGGGAGAGCAGGATTTCCAGTTGCATAATCTATATGGCTTCGCACCTCCTTCCGGTTAGGTAGCCGCCAGTTGCTAAGGCCGAGATATGAATTTTGATTAAGACACTTTATATGGTCGAGTGCCTCCTGCCAGTTCATTACATGTCCGGTATCGGGACAGGCAGCAGGTCCGGGGCTGTTTGCGTCAAGGGGCCAGATGAGGCCGGTCAGTTTGTCAACAGCAAGGGTCGCGGCAGAGCTCGGGCCTACATTCGTTTTGAATCTGGGAGAAGGCCACGCCGCGCCTGCAAGCATCTCTCCGTCCTGGCCCGCCAGACTGGTGCCGCAGGGATTGATTCTACTGCCTGCAACATCGAAACACTTTGTCTGTCCGGTCTTCCATAACTGAGTTGATAAGCCGCGCACAGGCCAGACAGCCCTTGTAAGGTCTTTATCAGAGGTCAATGCCAAGTCGCCTGAAACGAGGGACACGTCCCATGCGTCAGGTGCTGGAGGCACGGCCTTGAGATTGCTGTTATCGTTTGTGGAAGTCCAGTACAGGTCCGCCTGGACCAGGGTAAAGCCGTTCGCGATTAAATAGACTGATGAATTCGCTGCTCCTGCATGGACCAGGCTCTCCATCTCGTTAAGGTTTGGAAGACGCCAGTCGGCGAAGCCGGAAAAATTATTAGCGTTGAGGCATGTCACAAAAGCAAGGGCCTGCTGCCATGTCATTTTGCTCCCGGCGTTTACGCATACACCCGGAGAAGGGTCCGGGGCATTCGCGTTCTTGCTCCAGATAAGCCCGGTAAGATTGTCGGTTATAGTTGCATTGCCGTTATCGCTGAACCGCACAGGCCACGCTGCTCCGGCCTGCTTCTCGCCGTCTTCTCCGGTGCCAAGACACGCGCGGGGATTCCCGTTTATATCAAAGCATGCTGTCTGACCGGTTGCAGGTAGTTGAACGGCATTTGAAAGCTCCGGCACGATCAGCAGGAAAGTTATAACAAGTGTCACTATTTTATTGATCATGAATATCTCCTTTTCACTTTTCATTGCCGCCTACCTCACCGCCGCAGGGTATGCCGGGCGGGACGTTCCCAGCGGTGACGATTGAACGCTGATAGTGCGGGTTGCGTCAGGGAGAACAGAAGAACCGCTCTGGCGGAAACTCCACAACCCTTCAATGGGAGATGCTGTGCCGATGACCGTGCCGGTCAGGCTGTTGCCGCTGTAAATAGTTATCGTGGTCGCAAGCAGGTTCGTCGTAGTCCCTTCAACAACCCAGTCGCCGGTAGTGGCAGTAGCTGTCCTGAACTGTGCCCTGAGAACTGTAACTGTCTCGGAAACCGGCGATGTAACGCTCACTGTGACTGTCGCGGAATTGGAGACATTGCCGATGATATCTTTCACTGTGTATGTGAAGACATCTGTGCCGGTAAAACCGGTAACCGGCGTATAGGTAATCGTGCCGTCAAGGTTAGCTGCTGCCGTGCCGTGAAGCGGAGCAGAAGCCGCGAGCGTGTTCGGCGCAAGGGCATTGCTGACGCCGGTATCATTGGCTGTCACGTTTATTGTCTTTGATACATTCATCGCAGTCATGGCAGCGTCGTTTGCCGCGACCGGCGGGGTGTTCATATTCCTGAAGATCGTTGCAACCGGCAGAGTAGTAGTATTGCCAATGGCATCATTAGCGCTGACTTCAATAGTATTATCTCCTGCGTTCGTAAGCCCGGCGGTATAACTCCATGAGGTTCCGGTCACGGTCGCAGCAGACGCTGCGCCTCCGTTGACTGAAACATGCACCGCGGCCCCTGCCTCCACTGTGCCGGAGATAATCTGTGTAGACAAGCCGGTCGGGGTTGATACAGCATTAAGTGTAAGAGAAGGCGGAGTTGTGTCAAGAGTTATCGTAGCTGTTATCGATGTCTGTATACTGCTGGCGATCTCGACAGCGCTGACCTCAATGGCGTTTGCTCCTTCCTGAAATCCGCCGATATCAGCGCTCCAGGTTATGCCGGTCACAATTGCATTGACCGGCGCGCCGCCGTTGACTGTAACAGCCGGGGTCGTCATACCGGCTTGCACTGTTCCTGAAATTGTTTGAGCAGTTGAATTAGTAGGGCTGAGCACTGCATTGAGCGTGAGGGCAAGCTGCGGCGCTGGCACTCCGTTTGAGTCACGGGCGGGAATATGGGTCAACACTTCGGGGTCGCCTTCCGGAATAAACAGCTCAGGATGGTCGAAGGGCGCTGACTCGTTCCTGACCCTCGGATCTGTAAGAGCTGTGAGGAAATCGGTTATAGCTACATGGAGGGTCTGGTTATTTGATATCAGCGTGAGTCCGGCGCCGATTACAGGGTCAAGGTTATGGATGTTTTCTGCCGGGAAGTTTCCGCCCCGGGAATAAAAGTTCACAACACTATCAAGAGTCATTTCACTGCCGTTATGAAAGTAAGGGCCGGTCAGCTCCACGTTTCGCAGCCCCGGAACTTTGAATGCGCCGTCTGCGACAACAGGCATATTGACCGGAATGAAGGACTGGAGTATCGGGGTTTCGAAAGGTAAAAGGGCCTGCTCCTGGAGCTCTGCAAGACGCGAGAATGAAAGCGGAAACGGCTGTCCTGTCAGCAGGTTGGTAAAAGGCGCTGTCCCGCCCCTGCTGAGGTCCTCGGCGGTCGGTCTTATTGCGTTATTTACAAAGCCCTCGTCGTAGATATTCTGCACGCCGTCTGCCGCGAACATCAACTCTATTGTGTTATTAATGGTATTGTTCAAAAACCCAATGTTGGCAATAGAGTGGGCGGTCAATTCGGTGCCGATGTGGCAGACAGTGCAATTGCCGACACCTGCGAAGAGAGAGAACCCGAACTGCTGTTGTTCAGTGAGTGCGGTTGTATCCCCCGCCAGCCAGCGATCGAACGGGGAGTCGCCGGAGACCAGAGTTGCCTCATAGAGCTGAATAGCAAGCCCCCAGAAGAGAGAGAAGTTCGCCTCCATCTGGGTAAACCCGTCAGGCGTAAGCTTCGACGAATTCCAGAGGTTGTCGTTAAAAGCCTCCCTTATCAACTGAGCATAGCCAGTATGGAGCCCTTTGGCGCCGGGAGTGACGGCAGAGTTGGCAAGGCCGCCAAGCACACTGTCATCATGACTGACGAGCTGCTTGCCGAGTGGTGTCAAACCGAGCAGCTTTCTGCCAAGCATGGGAAAGGTGCGGCCCCTGCCTGACATCTCGACGGAGTCAAGAGGGGGGCCCACCGCCTGGGAGGCGAGGCTCGCGAATTCTATGACAACAGGCCGCTTCACAAGCTGCGGCTGAGCAGGATCGTCAAACCAGACGCCCGCATTCGCATCTGCGGGGCCGAAAGGATTTTCTCCATTAAAGCGGAAGTTGGCCCGGCCGTCCCAGAAGTTGGTGAAATTAAATACGGCATTTATCATGGTCGGTGCATTGCGGCCGGTAACCCGCCGGAGATTGCCGTACACAGGATCGTGGAAAACAGTGTCAGCTTCGGCAGCAAGCGCACTGTCCACAGACGGGTCCGGGAAGACGCCGACCCCGACGAAATCGGAGAGGCGGACCCCCTGTGACCCGATCACATCATTGGTATCGCGAATGATCGGATCAGTCTGTAAGTGACCGGAGCCATCCCGTTGATGCAGGGGAAAGTCATTGACCGGGTCCAGAGTATAGTTCGGTCCGAACTGAGAAAACCCGTTGACCCCCAATGTATTGTTTCCGAAGATCGTATCGCCGGCTTTTGTTCCGGGGTTAAGAGTATTCTTGAGCCGTTTGTCCACGCCGGCGCTGTGATGGCATGTCGCACAGGCCACAATGCCGTCGCTCCCCGCCTGCATCTCCCAGAAGAATGCCTTTCCGATCTGGATTGCAATGCTTTTGTTTTTCACATAGGTGAAGAGCTGCGGCGGCTCTGTGACCGCGCTCTGGTTGAGCGGGTTCAGTGCGGGCGGGGGCACAACAATTATTCCCCACGCTGTCCTGACGATCATAACAGCGCAGACTATCGCTATTGCCAGCAAACATATGGCAGCTTGTGATGTTAAATAATGTTGCCGTTTTTTCATCGCGATCTCTTGTGCTCTAACTTCCAAATTAGAATCAGTCCTAATTTTGAACAGTAATCTTTTTCTGTCATTCCGGCGGCTCCAACTCTGTCATTCCGGCTTGTCCGGAATCTTCTCCAAAAAGAATTCCCGGCGCGCTTCGCTTGCGGGAATGACGACCCAAAACACCCTTCTCACTTTACGCGCTAATAACAATCGGTATCCTTCCGTTCAACAAAGAAGCCCCTGTCCTGTTGTGAATGAACTCCACATTAGCAAAGCTACTAAAGGGCGTCGCCGATCTCATCAGCACATCAAACCGCCGCGCAGTTGAAAGCTCATAGGGCGTATTTGCCGGCAGCAGAAAAGGTTTGGTGTACTGGTTCAGCGGCGGCACTCCCAGCGCCCTGCCGTCAAAGGCGATGATCACGACATCTATAGGGAATGTGATCTTGATGCCGACATAGGCAGCGCAGAGAGCGCGTATAAGTATCGTCTGATTTACCTTTGCATTGACCGAGACCTGCATCCCTGTTACCCCGCTGTTCAGGTACGGTGGAACGGTGATTCCGGGGGCAATGCTTATCGTGTTTCCGACATGGGCCGGAAACGGAACGCCTGTGCAAAAAAAGTAATCGGGATTGAAGTCGTGAAAATCCCCTAACATAAACTGGTCATTGCTTCCGGGCTGGCTTCCATGCTTTGGAAAGGTATCAAAGGCGCCGCTCATATTATCACTCCATACGGAATCACGGTCATCAAGCACCCAGAGCGCTTCCACATCATAGGGTATTGTCATAGCGTGAGGGTCGCCGCTTCTAAGGTCTCCTCCGGTAAAACCCGGGAACATAGCCTGGAACTCCGGGAAATTAGTGAAGTTGGCCGCGGTCCTGCGAGGATAGCCTCCGGCATAATCAGGCAGCGCCGGGTTCTGCTGGTTGAACGCGTCGGGCGGCTCTATAAGGAGCATTCCGTACAACCCGAACTCAAAGTGCTGCATTGTGTTTCTGTGGCAGTGGTAAAAATAGGTGCCGATGAAATTGGGCTGCCACTGATAAGTATATTTTCCAAGCTCCATAGAGCAGTGCCCTACCCCGTCATTCATCGGGGTCGGCTCTATGCCGTGCCAGTGAATGGTATGGGGCGGCGGGCCGCCTGCGCTGGTCTGGCCATGGAAAACAACCCCGCGCGGCACGCGGATAGTCGGCCCCGGCCATACACCGCCTACTCCATTTGTAGCAACAGGATCAAAAGTCTGGAAAATATCCGGGTCCATAAAGGTGAAGAACCTGAGCGCTTTTAAGCCGTCCCACGAGGTGATAGTCCCTCCATGCATCAGGCTCCGGCCCACCGTATGAGGCGGCGACGGAACGTACCCCACTGTTGTAGGCGTAAATTCGGGATGCGCCGCCCTGATAAATTCCGGCACAGGGTTTGTCGGGCTCAAAAGCTCCGGCGTGTCCGGGCTTGCCGTAGGGGGGTCAAACATCTTGACCCACTCCCCTTCCATCCCTTGCACCGACTGTCTTTGAATATGAAATGCTGGATTATTGAATGACATGTTGTATCTCCTTCTTGATGAAAATTCTCATTTAATGACCATGCCCTGCAAACTCCACTGTTGCCGGGCCTGTAGATTCAGGGCCGTGCATGTCAGGCGCGTTAGGGAACGTCATCACCCCGCCTGCGGCATTGCGGTCTCCGGTGAAATTTATACCTGAGATCAACCCGCAATTGTAATTGCCTCCCTGCGCCGACTGCGATGCCTCTGAATGGTCGTGCATTGGGTAACAGAGGGGTGACAACTGCACCGAGAGATCAACACCATTGCCGGCTATTGTTCCTTTCGGCGGGATAAAGGTGTTCAGTTCCTGGTCCGGCGGCCAGACCGGCTTGCCGGTGACTGGCGAGGTGAGCGGAGTGTCCGCGCGCCCGATGCCCCCGACATTTGGAATGTCCGGCGGCCTGATATAGGGCACCAGCCATTCATAGGTGTCCAGCGCATGCAGCGTATAGCTGTCCACCCATAGTGGATTTTCTCTGACCACATTATTTTCTGCCAGCACAAATACGTGGTTTGCGTGTATGTGCAGGGAATGCATGTGCAGCCCCGCGTTGAGACAGCGGATAATTACCGGCTCGCCCACGCGGTTGTTCGGGCAGATGTAAGGATTGTTGTGGGAGAAATGTCCGGACTGCCCGTTGATGGTAAAGAAGTGCGCCTTCTTGTTGAAGCTTCCATTCTTAAATGAATTTACATAAGGATCGTTCAGGAATGCATCCACGAAGGTTGCGGCAGGGTAATCCTGCCCTGCGGGATACTGCCCCACCTCCTGAAACAGCAGTGGACTGGCCTGATGACACAGCCAGATGTACTGCCTGAAGGCCGGGGTCTTGCCTGTAGAAGAATTGTCAGCCTCCTCCCATGCGAGACCGGGCCAGTGCTCGGCTGTTCCAAGGTCATCAAACAACTGCTGCACCGCGGTTGTGGGATTGCTGAACGGGGTAAATTTATGACCGGCAACTGCCTGCCTCGGCATAACTACAAGCGCGCCGTGAAGTCCCATCACGCGGTTTACAGGCTCGTTAAGATTATCATAGTAGAGAAATGTGCCTGTCTTTGAAAGTGTGAATTCAAAGGTCTGTGTAGCTCCCGGCGCAACCGGACCGCTGCTGAACATGCCGGGCACATGAAGAGCGTGGGGTTCGTCAAGATCATTGGTCAGAGTCAGTCTGATAACGTCTCCCTGAAACGCAATGATATTGGGTCCCGGACAATCAGCATCTAAGTGAGGAGATTCACTCTTGTATATCCAGAAGTAGCAGCGCGCGTTTCTTAACGAATTGTGGGTGACCATATCTTTCATCGCATCAGTAATGCGGAATGTAATAGCCTGGATCACCGGCGTTACTGGAATTGGGTCCTGGGTGCTCGGAAAATTACCACCTCCATTACCATCACCACTTCCATTGCCACTGCTATTACCGCCGGAGCTGCTGCCGCCTCCACCGCCGCCTCCACCGCCGCAGGCGCCGAGAACGATAGTCGCTATCCCGCCTCCCGCGTAAATAAGGAATTGACGCCTGTCAATCAATGCTTTCTTAATGCTGTTGTTTTTCAAGGTGCGACCCTCCTTTATTCTTTTTTTTTATAACCACTGAGTCACTGAGACACAGAGAAAATATATAATCCTTCTTATTTATCTTCCTCCGTGCCTCTGTGCCTCTGTGGTTTACGAATTGACCTTTCTAATTTTCAAGTTCAGCTTCTTCCACCAAAATACCGGCAGGCGGAGTGCTGAACGCTCCCTTCACCTTAACGAGCGTGCCTCCAGTAGTCCCGCTCTTCGCAGTGATTGCCGCAAAGAATGATTGCGCTGTGGTAATGCTGCTGTCTTCGTCCAGACTGAACTGAACAGCGGCGCCGCTCAGATCAGCGGTGATGCCGAGCATCGTAAGGGTTAAGTTCGTAGCGTCTTTTGCTTCCACCTCTGCCTGAAGTGTATCTTTGCATGAGTTGCCATCATCTTTTATTTCACTGGCGATTATGTTGCCTGAGGAATCTACAAAGCCGCGCATCTGGACACACGCTTCAGTGCCGGTAAAGCTGGTATCTTTGGTCATGTCGTTGATCGTAACGGTCTTTCCCATCATGATGATCTGGCCGGGCAAACCTGTAAGGTCCAGATTATCGGTAGTTATGCGGACCACCTTCTTCTTAAACTTAATTTCCCGCGCCTGAAATGACCCGCCGTTCATTGTGCCGTCGACTTCTACAGAAACACCGTTTGCAAGGTCTATTGACGAACCGCTGCTGAACTCCGTTGCTGATGTTGTTGTCACGGAGACGGTGCCGACATTGAATGTCCCCGGATGCGCGGTGAATCCGGCAATAAACCCTTCTATCTCGAAGTCCTCATTTTCCGCAGGCACAAATTCCGCGTCTTCCTCATCTTCAAACTGTACTTTGGCAGCCGTGATCACGCCGCCTGCCAGAGAACCTTCAACTTCAACAAGTTCGCCGTTGACCAGCGTCATGCCCGCAGGCTCGATCGTTGCAGTAGCAAAGTTCACTACCTGTGTGCCGATAGTAAACGTCGTTGCAGTGAGATTGCCAATCATACCCCTGAGATTCACTCCATCGTCAGCAAACTCGTTTTTCAGCTCTACGCGGGTGGCAATGATATTGCCCATATCGTCTCTTTGGCCGTGCACTTCCACCTCTGTAGTACCGGCAACAATATCAGCAAGCAGGCCATTTGCAAAAACAGTCGAGTCATCAACAATAACCTTCTGTCCGGCTACCGTTAAAGTGTCAGGGTTCGCTGTCGTATCCTTCGCGGTTACGTTCCCCTGGACTTCATTTTCAGCTTCAATTGTGTCTGCCGTTCCGGTAACGCCGTCGTCATTAACAGTCCCTTTGACATGCACCTGCATCCCGTCCTTAAGCTCTGTCTCCGGTCTGCCGGGGTTGTCATCAATCCTAATAGAGGCGCCTGAAGCTACAGTGAACTCAACACCGTTTACAATTACGCTGCCCTTTGTCATTGTGCCGGACATTACCGCAGCCTTCGCAGTCCCGCCACCACCGCCGCTTCCTCCGCTGCTTCCGCTGCTTCCGCCGCCTCCGCCTCCACAGGCGATTAATGCTAAAGCGGCAAATACCGCAAACAGGATTGTAAATATATTTTGTTTTCTCACTTTGTCCTCCCTTTTAAGTGTTTTAATTTAATTTCAACAATTCATTTGTCAATTTAAATATTTCCAGATATGCCTCCTGCCGTCACCTCCTTATACAATTTTGCCTTACCCGTTAATCCAAACTTAACTATTGGCATAATATTTTTTTTACTTCTGCGGTTGGCTTTTGCAAAGATAATGCCATTTGAAAAGTTTGTGTAAAATTAAAGGGTTTTTGATTATTACGTGTTGATGGAGCTCATTATGAATGGCCTATTTTGAACTAACAGGTCCATTTTAGGCCATATGCTCCGGCCTTAAGTTTCTCCTGAAATATCGTCAATTCAGCGAGCGTCTGCCCTGTCATAAGCAGAGTATCTCATGAAAAAAATGACCCGCAATCTTCACCCGGACTGTTCCCTCTTGCCGCAAAGAAATCGATGTGGTATATAAACCAAGATAAGGTGAAAAACTTTCAAAGGAGAAAACCATGAAAAGAAAAAGTGTTCTGTTTGCTGTAGCTGTTCTCATTGTTTTGGCTGCAAGCGGCGCGGCATTCGCGCATCATGCATCCATCGGATCAGGCATCGGGCAGGCAGGCCCGGTAACAACCGTTTCCGCTTCAACGCTCAGCAAAGGCAGCTTCAATTTTGAGGTCCTTTTCGAGTACCAGAAGTTCGATACATTTTCCGACAGTGAACTGTTAGGGTTTGCCAGGAGCGGAGATGAGGGCATCCACAACGTCGAATCATTATTCAGTCCTTCAATCGGCCTTGCGTACGGAGCAGCGGACAATCTGACCGTTCATTTACGGATACCCTACGTGTCGATGAAGGGAGTGTCCATGAACATTTGATTTGACCGGCCCGATCTGTCGTCTCAGCCCGATCTTCCCTCCTAATGGAACGGGACAATGGCATACCCTTTATTCTGATATCCGACAAGCGAGACCCAGCCGTTGCCGACAAGCTTGATGCCGGAGAGTATGTCATTGTAGTCTACCTTAAGCAAACGGGCTGCAAGGGCGCATACCTCAAAGTCCACGCCGATGCCCCTGAGTTCCGTTATCATCTTTGCGATGTCATCAAGTTTCTTCTGGCGTTCAGGCGGCATCCCTTCCCTTTTTTTGGATACGAGGGGGACCGCGCCGCCGTGTATCTGGACAATCATGACAGGCTTGACTCCCTGTTTGAGCATACTGTCATGCGTGTCTTTTATTACAGACAGATACAGGAACAAATTCTCAGGGTCTCCGATCCCGGCTTCAAAAATGACCTTTCCCTCTTTTAGCCCCTTCAATGAATCCGCGTCATCCGGTTCAGCCGCCTGCGCGAAAGATAAGACCCAAAGCAGTGTGAAAGCCAGTGTTAAGGCCATCACCGAAGAAATTTTACTCGTCTTCATATTGACCGTCCTTTCTTTTGTTTGTTTGTTTTATTAATAAATATTAGCATGGTTACACGTGAAGTCAAGACGACAAATCAATAAGTTCAAAAACCGTTTGACAATTTTATAAGGCAGTGCAATATTACAAATATAGACGGCATAACCGGGGGGGGTAATTTATTTTATTCAATCGACAAACGGCTTATTATATTTTTGCTTCAGAGCATGTAGTTATGTCTTTAACTCTCTGCCCTATGCTCTATGCTCGCAGGCTTTCATTTCAGATGAAAGATATTAAAGGCCATGAAAGATAAAGGCAAGACAAAAGAACAGCTTATTAATGAACTGGCGCAGCTGCGGAGGCGTGTTGTCAAGCTGGAGACTTTTAAGGCCAGACATGGTCGTGTTGAGAAGGAACTGCAGAAGACCAATGAACGGCTGCATGCTGTCCTGAAAGCTTCGCCGGAAGCTATTGTGACACTCGACAATGACGGAATAGTCACAATGTGGAACGACGCTGCGGAGCGTATATTCGGCTGGAGCAAAAATGAAGTGATCGGAAAATTCAATCCGATAGTGCCTGAAAATAAATTTGAGGAATTCCTTTCATTGCGTGAAAGGGTGATGAAAGGTGAATCCCTGCACAATGTCGAGCTCAGGCGGCAGAGAAAGGACAGCTCCCCCATAGACATCAGCATATCAACGACGCCACTGATGGACCCGAAAAATAAGATAACCGGCATCCTTGCGGCAATCACGGACATCACCGGACGCAGGAAGATGGAGAAGAAGCTTCGCGCCCTGTCTCTCAAAGATGACCTCACCGGGCTATACAACCGGCGGGGTTTCCTGACCTTTGCCAGACAGCAGTTGAAGATCGCGAACCGCAGGAAAGAAGGGGTCATGCTTCTTTTTGCGGACCTCGACGGCCTGAAGATGATCAACGACGGCTTCGGGCACAAGGCGGGCGATCTCATTTTGACAAAGACAGCCGCGCTCCTCAAAAAAGTTTTTCGCGAGAGCGACATCATCGCCCGTATCGGCGGCGATGAATTTGTGGTGTTCTCAATTGAAACTCCAGAGATCGATATTGAAATAATCAAGGACCGTTTTGAAAGACACGTTGAGAATTACAATGTCAGAAGGACCCATGTATTCAGGCTCTCTATTAGCACCGGCATAGTATATTACAAACCCGGATGCCCTTATTCCATTGAAGACCTCCTGACACAAGCAGACACGCTCATGTACGAGCAGAAGAGGCAGAAGCAAAAGCCTTAGTTATCCTTAAAATGGAATTGCCAGGGGGAAGATAAAATTCCGATTGACAGATGCTGTTAAAAGCGTAGAATATAAGACGCGTCAAACCTCTTTAATAAAAGGAGTGAAACTATGCTTGAAAGCAAAAGGCAATTCAGAAGATTCGACCTTCCCCTTATTGTTAAATTCAGACCTACTTACGGGCCCACACAATATTCGCTGGGTTTGACAAAGAACATATCCTGCGACGGCCTCTGTCTCGAAGCGCGTGACTTCAATTTCATTAAATTTGAAAATCTCGAACTGGAGCTGAAATTTCCCCAGGGCAATTCCTCGGTTTCCATTTTCGGCGAAGTTATCTGGAAAAAGCAGGACGGCAACATAAGCCGCGCCGGGATCAAGCTCCGCCTGCAGGATGAGAATATAAAAAATGACATAATGGAAAAAATATCCGGCAACGCGAATATTCCCATAGACGCCCTGATGTTCGGCAAAGACATTTATCATGAGGCTGAGAAGAAAAAGGCTGTATTAAAACCGGCAAAAAAAGAAGTCCAGTCTCCCAGGGCCTTTAAGCAGGAAATTCACTTGCCGGTCCCGGTCAGTCAGGAAGGGCCGGTCATGACATCAGGCTTTACCAAAGAGTACATTGATGATTTCAAATGCAGGGTGACATTCAGACTGCCAAAAGCGGCCGCGCCCGAATGCTCAAATGTGACGATTGCCGGCGATTTTAATAACTGGGACGCTGCAGTCACCCCGATGAGTAAACTTGAGAACGGAGACTTTTGTGTATCACTGGAATTGGATGTAAGGAGAGAGTATAGATTCAAGTATCTAATTGACGGCAGCCGCTGGGAGAACGACTGGCATGCGGACAAATACCTTCCAAATTCCTTCGGCTCTGAAGACTCGGTAGTGGTCGTGTGAAAGCGGCGTTATTTTTTAATTAAGGCGTTCCAGTCCGCTGAAAATTTTTCCATGCCTTTAACAGTTAGTTCATGAGTGATGTCGTATTCCTGCCACTTTTTCGACAGGCTGATCTCTTTGTAGGGAATACTTTTCAGATTTTTCAAGGTGTAAATATAATTCTTCCCCGGCAGCGGAAGTCCTTTCTCACCCCATTCTTTTAATATGCCGTAAGGCGCCGTGATAATATCAGAGCCGAGATGCAGCGCGTACATAAAGTGGTCAAAGCTCCTGACGCTCGCGGTCAGCACCTGCACATGGCGGTCGCTATTCTGGAACATCTTCATGATATTGGCTATTAAAGTCATGCCGTTTTCTCCTTTGTCATCAAGACGCCCGATAAAAGGCGAGACAAACACGTCACCTTTTTTTGCCCCCGGGGTAGCGGCGTATACGGCTGCGGCCTGTTCCTGGGTGAAACAGAGAGTCAGGTTTACCCGCATGCCTTCAAGGACAGCCTGTCCGGCTGCCTTCAAGCCTTCCCTGTTTGTCGGGAATTTGATATGCGCATTAGGGATCCATGAGTTCATTTCCCTTCCTTGTGTGATCATCTGCCCGGCGGTCGTTAAAAGGTCCGCATATACCTCGATCGATATTGAGCCCTGCGGAATCAGCGCTGAGATCTCTCTGACAACGTTTTTATAGAATGAATAAATTTCGGCTTCGCTGAATTTCTCTCCGCTCTCAAGGCGTTTGCGCGCCTCAGGGTTTTTGGAGATGAGGGTCGGGTTTGTCGTCTGCCCGTCTAAAAAACCGATAAGCTTAATGATCTCTCTTGACTCTCCCTGATCTCCGCCGTCTAAAAAAATTCTTGTCTTCAGGTCTTGCGGTCTCATGAAATCTCCTTTACGAAAATTCCCGGCTGACAGGAATGATAAAAAAAGGGAGGGAAAATCCCCTCCCTTTTAAAAAGATGTTCTAATAACCGGGGGCCTTTTCCTTCTTGGGCATTTCCTTCATCTCTTTCATTTCTTCTTTTTTTGTCTCGCCCATCTCGTGCTTCATTCCTTTTGTCATCGGCTTACCCAGAGATTTAATGTATGCGACGAGGTCCTTCATGTCTTCAGACTTCGGATCAATTGCCTTGCCTTTATTTGCCATGATAATGCATACATTAATTGCATCTTCAAGGTTAAGCCACATCCCCGCAGGGTTCTTCCACTCTTTTTTGGCTGCGGATTTTTCCAGGCCCTTTCCGTCCGGATGGCATGAGCTGCATGAAGCTGAGCCCTCAGCGAATTTAGGGTCGTCGAAGTACTTCTTTCCATCTTCTGCCTTACCTGCCATCTTGCTGCCTGCAAAGCCGAAACTTGCGACAAGTCCCACAACAATCATTGCAAACAGTACGATCCTTAATATCTTCATCTTTCTTTCACCTCCTTTCAATTTAGTTAGAAACAGCATTTTAATACATGCTGATTTTTTTATAGTTCAAAGCATAGCACTTTTGAAAGCAATGTCAAGAATATTTTGCATCCCGGCAGTTCAAATTTTCTTGTAACCAAAACTGTGATATATTCTTTATGAAAGGCATGACCATTTTCATCACGAGTATAGAATGAAGAAACGCCCGGCTGAAGAAAAAAGGATTGCGGACAATAACGAACACAAGGTCTTCTGGAAAAAGTGGGGGCCCTATTTAAGCGAACGCCAATGGGGAACTGTGCGTGAGGACTATAGCGAAAACAGTGACGCGTGGAATTATTTCCCCCATGAGCACGCGCGCTCCCGCGCATACCGCTGGGGGGAAGACGGCCTTGCGGGGATATCCGATATAAAACAGGACCTATGTTTCGCGCTGGCGTTGTGGAACGGCAGGGAGCCGGTTTTGAAAGAGAGGCTGTTCGGATTAAATTCCTATGAAGGCAATCACGGAGAGGACGTCAAAGAGCTTTATTATTATCTGGACAATACACCGACCCACTCTTACATGAAGTATCTGTATAAATATCCTCACGCGGAATTTCCCTACAAACAATTGCTTGAGATCAACAGAAGCAGACAGAGACAGGGGCCTGAATATGAACTGCTTGACACAGGCGTCTTTGACGACAATAAATATTTTGATGTTTTTGTTGAATATGCAAAGGCAGGACCTGACGATATTTTGATAAAGCTTGAGATATTCAACCGTGCAGAAAGCGGCGCCGAGATTACCGTGCTTCCCACGCTCTGGTTCCGAAACACATGGGCTTTCGGCAAGACAAAGACAAAACCGGACATTCATTTGATGCAAAGCCCTCCTGAATGGCACTTATTGGAAGCCGTGCATGAAGATACCGGTGCATATTATTTACACTGTGAGAAAGCGCAGTCTGTTTTATTCACGGAAAACGAAACCAATACTGAAAGACTATTTAATTTCCCAAATCTCTCGCTTTACGTGAAAGACTCTTTTCATGATGCCGTTATCAATAATAATTTTGAACTGTTCAAAGATAAATTCAACGGGACCAAATGCGCGATAGTTTACAGATATGAAATTCCCGGCGGCAGGTCAAAGACAATTAAATTGCGCCTGGCGAACAGGAAGTTTAATAAAAATCCGTTTGGACCGGAGTTTGACAAAGTGTTTCGTCAGAGAATTTCAGAGGCGGATGAATTTTACAAACAGTTCATCCCCGAAGAGCCTGTAAGCGATGTCATACAGGTGCAGAGACTGGCGTTTGCCACCCTGCTCTGGAACAAACAGTATTACAATTACGAGATGGAGACATGGTTGAACGGGGACAAAGGCCAGCCTCCTCCGCCTGAAAACAGGAAGCGCGGGCGCAATCACGACTGGAAATACCTCTTTAACAGGGACATTATTTCCATGCCCGACAAGTGGGAGTACCCGTGGTATGCGTCATGGGACCTGGCGTTTCACTGCGTCCCCCTCTCCATGATTGACCCGGATTTCGCGAAAAAGCAGATCATGCTTTTTTTAAGGGAATGGTACATGCATCCTAACGGACAGATGCCTGCCTATGAGTGGGACCTCGGAGAAGTAAATCCCCCGGTCCACGCATGGGCCGCAATGAAGATCTACGAGATCGAAAAGAAATATAAAGGAAAGGGCGACATTGTATTTCTGAAGAGGGTATTTCAGAAGCTCTTGCTAAATTTTACATGGTGGGTCAACAGAAAGGACTCCGAAGGCCATAATATTTTCCAGGGAGGATTTTTGGGCCTGGACAATATCGGGGCCTTTGACCGGAGCAAGGTGTTGCCGGCAGGCGGACATGTTGAGCAGGCGGACGGCACAAGCTGGATGGCGATGTATTGCCTGGACCTCATGGACATGGCGCTTGAGATATCACAGACTGACCCGGCTTATGAAGATATGGCTTCAAAGTTTTTTGAGCATTTCATTCATATCGCTGAATCGCTGAATGCATTCGGCAAGCACGGTCTCTGGCATGAAGAAGACGGATTTTATTATGACGCCATGCATTTACCCGACGGCAGTATCAAGCCTCTGAGGGTAAGGTCGCTGGTGGGATTGACTTCGCTGTTTGCTGTTTCAGTGATAGATAAAGATCGTCTTAACAGATTAGCGGGATTCAAGAAAAGGCTGATGTGGTTTATGAATAACAGGAAAGACCTTAATAAATATCTGGCAATCGAGGAGCTTAGCGAGGACAGGGATATTTTGCTTTCCCTCACGCCAAAAGAGAGACTTGTAAGGATTCTGCAAACCATGCTTGATGAAAATAATTTTCTGGCCCCGGGCGGAATAAGGTCCATCTCAAAATGCCACAAAGACATTCCGTTCATTATGAGGATCAATGGAGAAGAATATCGCGTGGATTATGAGCCGGGAGAATCGATAACCGGCCTCTTCGGCGGTAATTCCAACTGGAGAGGCCCCGTATGGGTGCCTATCAATTACCTGTTCATAGAGTCTCTGAAAAAATATAACCATTATTACGGTGATACCCTGACAGTTGAATTCCCCACAGGTTCAGGAAACTTCATGAACCTCTGGGATGTGGCGAAGAAACTCTCGCAAAGAATAACCGACATGTTCATCAGAGATGAGAACGGTAACAGGCCGGTACACTGCGATGAGAAACGGTACAGGGATGACCCTCACTTTAAAGACCTTGTGCTTTTCTATGAATTCTTTCACGGCGACACCTGCAAGGGCCTGGGAGCGAGTCATCAAAGCTGGACCGGGCTTGTGGCTGAGATGATCCAATGGTGCTGGTGTAAGTGAACCGATAAGTCAGGAGTTCTCTTTTGAAAGAAGCTTTATAATATGTTTAGCAAGAGTATCGTTTATTTCGTTGTGCCGTGGAACTGGCTGTGAAAACCTGGTCACAGGATTCTGATACCAATCGTGATTCCCACCATGTCTGATGAATATACAACCCATCCCCTCTATCTTTTTGATTAAATCTTTTCTCTTCACGAAACTTGCAGTTCGGCCACTTTACGCACACAGGGAATAGCGCCACTGGTTAAATCATTATAAATATCCTTGAGATTCTCTTTTAATTCTTCCAATGATTCTCCCTGCGTCATATAATCCGGATATTCTTCCAGGTAGCCAATCCACATTCCACCGTCTTGCCAGTAAACATATTTTTTTGTTTCCATTTTCAATACCTCAAACAGATTATTTATATAATATAATGGTGGCTTTTCCGGTAAAAATCAAGTTTATTTTATACATACCTAACCGCCTATACAATTTCTTGCAAGTTGTGTTCTGGCATAAATTACTTCAAACATTTTGTCAACTTAGATATTATTGCGCCTCTCTTAATTAGATCCTCACAATAAACTCCCTTATCTACTTTTTCTTCATTCGTCATAGATGCTACAGACCTACGACGAGTTGGCCAAAGTGCAGCTCTTGATAAATCTGCCTTACTGAAATCAGCACCAGTTAGACTTAACGCATCATATAAGTAAGTTCCTTCTAAGTTTGCTCCTATAAATTTGGAATCTGTAAGGTCTGCTCCAGTAAAAAAAGCATATTTTAAAATCGAAAACGAAAGATTGGCTCCCCTGAGATCTGCTCCATCAAAATGAATTTTCGAAAGGTCGGCTTTAACTAACCGGGCATTTCTTAATTTAGCATTTCTGAAGGAGCCATGATCTATATATGCTTCTTCGAGATTCGCCCCCACCATGATAGCATTATTAAATGATCCTCCATCTATATGACACTTAAGCATTATTGCACCTTCCATAATTGTATTATCAAACACCGAATAATCTATAAATGCTCCATTAAAATCGAAATCTTTAAAATTTGCGCCTGTAAAATTACAATGATCACACTGCCTATACTCCTTTATATAACTTAACGATTCTTCTAATTCATTTTGCTCTGCCCAAACCTCAGATGCAAAAATTAATAATAATGAACTTATCAATATCAATGATTTCATTCCGTTTTCCCTCCTGTTATTTCTTTCTATATGATTGCAGGTATAATTACGTTTAACTCTCTATGTCAAGGCATCTGTTCTTACATGCATGTAATCTTTCTTCAGTGGTGGCAAGAACATTTGACTATACGTATGAGCCGTGAGGTTAATATAGTTAATTGATATGGCTATTGTAAATAAGATTCTTAAGATCATGCTGAAGAATAAAGTAACGAGCCGATTATTCGTCAGCCTTAAGTTACAAGCTCTCAACCACCCTTTTGAGTTTTGCCTGGATCTGAAAAGCTATCTCGCTTAGTACCGGGTTCTGAATGGCCTGCATTGACGCAATAGGATCGATCGCAGCCACTTCAACCTGTCCCGCTGAAATCTCCTGCACGATCACATTGCAAGGGAGCATGGTGCCGATCTTGTCTTCAGCAAGCAGCGCCTTGTATGCAGAAGACGGGCTGCAGGCGCCGAGGATTCTATATTTTCTGAAATCAACATCCAGCTTTTTCTTCAGCGTGGCCTGCACGTCGATCTCGGTGAGAATTCCGAAGCCTTCCTTTTTCAGCCTCTCGGTTACCCTTGCAACCGCTTCATCAAAAGATGTGCTCAATATTTTATTGAAGTAATAGCTCATGCGTTCCTCCCTTTTTAAAAAAGTATCCCGGTCCCTAAAAACAACTGGACCGGATAAAGGGTTAAAATTAATATGCCGAGGCTGAAATGCAAATTCCTCCATTTGGGGTCAGGCCCCTTTATTTTCCTCGATATAAAAAATGTGGCGCTGATCAAAAGCGCGATGTCCAATCCGACGATGAAATGCAGAGGATATTTCATTAAATGTCCGTAGTCCAGATAGGCCAGGGTCACTCCGGCGAAGAACCCGGCTATGCCCATTACCGCAAGTATCGGCCCGATTTTCCTATGGCGTTTTATTATATTGAATTGCGGCTTGCCGCCTGCCTTTCTTTGTCTCCTGATCTTTAATCCGAGCGTGCCCTGGTAAATGAAAAGAAGCATCATGATCGTGTTGAAAGAGCCGTGCACAAGTCTCAGATATGCTATTGTCTGTTTGTCTATCATAGGATGTTGTATGTCACCCTGAACTTGATTCAGGGTCTCTCTATAGTTTTAATATTTAGATGCTGAAACAATACTGAATCAAGTTCAGCACAAGGTTCAGCATGACAGTTTGTTTAATAAAATTCTTTTAAAGTACTCTCTATTTTAGACATTTCAAATGATTGTCTCACGAGAGGATTATCTTTGATAGCCGGGACCCTTTCTTCTAAAACCTGCCGGTTGTTTCTGTAAATTATTCCAACCGGGATGCGGTCTCCCCATTCGAGCGCTTTTTGAAATGCCGCAATCCTGTCTTCCGGATTGTATTCGGGCTCTATGTTATAAACTCTCTGCTTGTACCAGTCAAATGTATTGATCTTGTTGAATGTGACGCAAGGCTGGAGAATGTCTACAAGGCTGAAGCCTTTGTGATTGACCGCCTCTTTTATCAGTGAGGTCAGATGTTTCATATCACCTGCAAACCCTCTTGCCGCGAAGCTGCAATCGAGAGCGACAGCGAGCGCCATTGGATTTAGCTGTTCGGAAAAAACCCCGAAGGGCTGGTTCTTCGTCTTCATCCCTTCCATGCTTGTCGGAGACGCCTGTCCTTTTGTCAGCCCGTAGATCTGGTTGTCATGGACAAAGAGTTTTACGTTTATGTTTCTCCTGATAGCGTGCATAAGATGGTTGCCGCCTTCACCGTAGCAGTCGCCGTCTCCCGCGACCGCCATCACAAGCATTTCGTGATTTGCGAGCTTTATCCCCGTTGCGACCGGGAGCGTCCTGCCGTGGAGGCCGTTGAACGTATTGCATCTCACGTAATGCGGAAATTTCCCGGCCTGCCCTATTCCCGATACGATGGTAAACTGATGGGGTTCGATGTTCAGTTCGATCATCGCGTCCTTGAATGATTTGAGGATACTGAAATTACCGCACCCCGGACACCACGCCGGATGCCTCCCCCTGTAATCCTGTAATGTCGGCATATGGGTCTCCTGTTTTGAATTCCCTCTTTTGTAGGGGCGGGTTTCAAACCCGCCCCTACGGAGGAGAAGGGATCGTCATAATGAATCTATTATATCTGTAGAAAAATTATAGAGGCTAAGAGGTGAGAATGCAAATAATTATGGTCCGTCTTTTTCGGCGGGCCTTTCGAGCACCTTCAGGAACACCTCAACTATTTTCGGATTATATTGAGTTCCTGAACACCGCTTGAGCTCGGAGATCGCATAGTCCCTGCCCGGTGATTTTCTGTAAGGCCTGTCAGCGGTCATTGAATCAAACGAGTCAGCGACTGAAAGTATGCTCGCGCAAAGAGGTATGTCTTCACCCTTCAGGCCGAAGGGGTAGCCTTTCCCGTCATATCTTTCATGATGATGGAGAACGCCGGGGATAACATTGTTTAACTGTTTTATGGGGGCTATTATATCAGCGCCCTGCCCCGGGTGTTTCTTTATAAGTTCATATTCTTCATCAGTGAGTTTGCCGGGTTTGTCAAGAAGGCCGTCGAATGTTCCGACCTTGCCGATGTCATGCAATATGCCGCACAGCCTGACGTGATTAACTTCTTTCTCATGCAGTCCCATCTCCCTTGCGATCTCCACCGCGTATTTTGTGACCCTTTCAGAATGACCTTTGGTCCATGGAGATTTTGCGTCAATGATCGAAATAAGTGATGTTGTTGTATTAATAAGCAGCTCCTGGAGGTCGTCATAAAGCTTTGCATGTTCAAGCGCTACGGTTATCTGTGAGGCGATCTTTTCGGCTGTGGATATATGGTCGGAAGTAAGTTTATCGGAATACATAGAGCCGATATCCAGAATACCTAACATTTCGCCTTTACTGATAAGAGGGACTATAATGGATGATTTTATCCCAATCTCAATCTGCTCTCTATGATAAACACAATTAACGCTGTCTTTGGAAATGTCAGGAATAAAAAGGGGCCCCCTTCCCTGCTCAATAATACTGAAATGAGAGGTCTCCGTATCATAAGTCCTGTCTTTGAATTTACCCAGCCCCCATTCGGCAACCGGGCCGTATTTATCACTCTCTTTAAGGAGAACAGCGACTCTGTCACACGTTATTAATCCGCTCGTCAGCGTAGTGGCTGTTTTTAAAATTGCATTTTTATCAATAGAAGACAGTATCTCCTTGTCAAGCTGTGCCATTGCGTTTATTGTTTCTATCTTGTTTGTTAATTCCACAAGCCTTTCATTAGATTCCTGGTAGAGTTTGCTGTTCTGAAGCGCAATGCCCAGCCCGCTTGCAAGGCCCTTGAGAAGCGCGATGTCCTTCTGATCTACCGGCTGATCGGAAGTATAAATACCGCATATCATGCCGCTTATCTTCCCTCTGAAAGAAATCGGGACCAGCAGCGCGCTGTTCATGTTGAAGGTATCAATCATGTCTCCGCTGACAAGAATGCTTTCTACTGCCTTGTCTATGATCACACCTTCCCCTTTCATGATAGTATCGATCGCGGGAAAGTCGCCCGGCCTTATCGTTTTTGCCGCTACCATTTCCTTCTCGGCAGGACTTAAGCCATACGCGCCCGCGAATGCAAAGCATCCGGCCTCATCATCATAAAAGTATAAGCTCATCCTGTTAAACTTCAGATATCTCGGGGCCAGGTCCAGCACATTTCTGACAAGTTCCTTTTCTTCAAGGCTGGTATTTAATGCCTCGACCAGCTCAAAAAGCGACCTGGATACCTCCGCCTCGCTCTTTACTTCATCATACAACTGCGCCAGCTTGTCCTCCGCCTTCTTGCGCTCGGTAATGTCATGGATCAAGCCCACAGCGTGCCATTCATCTTTGACCATAATTCCCGAGGTGGAAACTTCAATTGGAAATTCCGTCCCGTCTTTCCTTAAGGCGCTCAATTCAATTGTCTTGCCGATTGCAAAACCTTGTCCTGTTGTCCTGAACTTATCGAAACCATTCCTGTATTCTTCATGGTATCTCCGGGGCGCAATATACCGGTGCAATTCTTTTCCAAGCGCCTCCTGAGGTGTGTATCCGAATAATCTTTCAGCGGCAGAATTCCAGTAGGTAACAAGCCCCTTATTGTCCATAGTAATAATGCCGTCAACCGCAGTCGCTGTTATCGCGCGGAATTTCTCCTCGCTTTCATAAAGTGACTTCAGCGCCTGAGATAAGGCGTTCAGGGGGAATATCTTAATAATGAAATATCCCGACAGTCCAAGGACAACTCCAAGCAGTCCGAACAATGACGTATTCCTCAAGACCGGGCGCAAAGACCGGCTGACCTCGATCTTTGCAACGACATTCCCTGAATCAAAAAGCGGATGTGAGCGTGTTACGACTGGCCCCTTAACATCAACATCGTTGGACGCAAGGACTTCGTTATTAACGTCAATGATACTTCGGGCCTCGTTATCTCCCTTGGCAGTAAAGCGGTTGAGCGCTTCATTGAGCCTGTGCTGCGAGTACCGCCAGTAGGAGGGATTTGCGTTTATCAACTGCGTGATAAAAAACGCGTTGGCTTCCGCCTCAGTCTCAAGCACTGCGGCATGTTCCTGATAGCTTAAAACAAAATAAGCGGAAGGCAGCAGGACCGCCACCATCACTGACAAAATCAGGGCCAGGAGGCTTGTTGTCCTGATGACCTTGCTGGCGCTCGCTTTGTTCATTACTTCCCTGACAAAGCAAGGAACCCTGTTTTATTGAGGATCGCCTTGCCTTCTTTTGAATTTACGAACTCGATGAAATTGTTTGTGACCGGGATGCTCTTCGGGCCCTTAACAATAAAGAGAGATTTGTAATAAGGATACTTTCCCTCAGTAAAAGTTTTCATACCCGGTGCTACACCGTTCAGCGTCACAATGTTGAACGCCCTCTTTTCTGCTATGATCTGCCCGATCGTTAATGCTCCAAAAGAACCGGGTACCTTTTCCAATGCGTCAGCACAGTCCTGGTCCGAGGGGGCTATTGTCATCCCCTCCCGCGACATTGCTTTCCCTAACGCCTCTTTCATTTCCGGAGACATACTTTTCATCAAGTCGGTATCTGCATCTGTTTCAGGACGCAATATTATTCTAATGGGCGTGCCGTCAGGCCAGTTTTTCGTCTCGCCTGTATACATCTTTGCAATGTCCTTAAGCGTAAGATTTACAACCCCTGCTTTACCGTAAAACACAAATACAAACGGGGTCCGAGCTACTTCTTCATCTGCGGCCCCGTATATACGTTCAGCATCTTTTAGCTGCCTGGAGCTGAGTCCGAGATCCAGCGCTCCCGCATTGACCGCCTTTATGCCTCCGGTGCTTCCAAGGCTTGGAAGAATGACAATATTCACACCAGGATGTAATTTTTGAAAAGCATCTCCCAGTTCCTTAAAACTTCCTAACGCATTCCCTGTCCCGCCCACTCTGATTGTCCCATTGATATCTTCCGCGTAGAGGCATATGCTCATAAGCAATAGACAAAGAATAACTGTTGATGCAAGAACAATTAACTGACTGAAAATTATCTTTCCCGGATTAGCCGCAACTTTTTTACAACAGCGCATACATTCCTCCTTTGTTTTTAATTTTTCATTCTTTGTTGCAAACTGCATAACCCTATATAAATACTTTGCAAATATTTTATCGGAATACGTTTAAAATTTCTTAAGGATTTTCCTTAATAAGGCAATTAGATGTTTTAATTGATTGCAATTAAAGATTGGAGGCTTAAAGCAATTCGGAGTTACGTCTGTGATAGGCTGGAATTGATTTCTCTTAGTAATTCATCTGCTGTAAAGGGCCTTCCGTCATATTTATTAATCCTCTGCTTGAAGTCATATCCTGTTTCTGCCCTCATTAATCTTGCGAACTGTCCCGTCGCATTGTTTTCAATACAGATGGTAATCTTTGCGTTGTTGAGAATGCGCAGATAATCAAGTTTGTCTGTTGAAGGGAATGGATAAATTTCACTGAAGTGAAGCATGGCAATATTTTTTTCATTCGAAAACATATTAACCGCCTCTTTCATCACGCCGTATGTGGAACCCCATCCGGCGATCACAATTTCCGGTCCTTCATTACCGTAAAAAAAAGGCGGCTCAATCTCCTGCCTGATGAGAGGAAGTTTTTTGAACAGCCGCTTGTCCAGCATTTTCATCCTCGTCTCCGCGTCTTCCACGATATGCCCTTCTTCATCATGCTCGTCACTGTCTGTCACAACCAGATGTTTTGCATCGCCGGGGATTCCCAAAGGCGTCACGCCTGTCTGTGTAAACGCATGGCGTTTGTATTCAGGAAGGTCCTTGAATATATCTCCTCTCAATCTGTAATCAGCATATTTCATTTTGGGTAGATCAAATCCTTCAAATGTCCATTGCGAATCAGATAGGTACTGGTCAAAAATAATGATAACGGGTATCTGATATTTTTCGGCAATATCAAAAGCTTTATTAGTCAGATAAAAAGCCTGCTCAGGTGTTCCCGGCGCAAAGATCACCCTGGGAAATTCTCCGTGGGCGGTGTAAAGGGCAAACTGCAAATCCCCCTGCTCCGTCCTCGTCGGAAAACCTGTGGCCGGTCCGGGCCTCTGTCCAAGCGCGATGACAACCGGCGTCTCTGTCATCCCCGCGAGTGAAAGCCCTTCCACCATGAGCGCGAACCCGCCGCCGGATGTTCCGGTCATGGCCCTCACTCCGGCGAATGACGCGCCAAGGGCCATATTGATCGCGGCAATTTCATCTTCCGCCTGCTCGACAATAATGCTGTATTCCGCTTCATTGTCGGCGATGTAATTCATGATTCCGGTGGAAGGCGTCATTGGATATGCTGAATAAAACTTTAAGCCTGATGCAATTGCTCCGAGCGCTATCGCCTCAACTCCGGTTATCAGCAGCAGGGGCGAGCTGCCGTTCGCCCGCACATTGAACGAACACCTCTGACAATTCTTTATGGCAAACGCATGTCCTGCCGCTGCGGCATTGATATTGCCTTTTATAACGTCTTCTCCTTTTTTCCTGAAAGTATCTTTGATGATATCGAATAATATATTCAGCTCCATCCCAAGCATTCCAAGCACGGCTCCGGTTGCTACGGTGTTTGCCATGATCTTATTTCCGCCGTGTTCTGCTGCAAGGTTAGTGAATGGGACGTCGAAATAGCTGGGGGTTGGGGATTGGGGGTTGGGAGTTGGAATCGTTGCTGAATCGTAAATGATGAGGCCGTTTTCCGTAAGCTCCTTTTCATGCAGCAATATGCTTTCTTTGTCAAACGCAACCACAATATCGATACCGTCCCTCGATGCGGTAACAGGATTGTCGGCAAATCTGATCTGGTAAAAATTATGTCCGCCCCTTATGCGTGATTCATAATCCTGGTGTGTGAAGACGTGAAGACCTGATCTTGAAAACACCTTTGCGAGAGTATCACCAACAGTCTGAATACCCTGCCCGGCCTCACCGCCTATTTTAATTGAGTAGTCCATAGTTACCCTCTGTGCGCTTCATAAATCTCCTCGAACTGTTTATGTATCCTCCTGAACGCCTCAAGCATATCAGGGGCAAAATGTTCAGGCATGGTCCTTCCATCGCCTTCAGTTATTCTCCTGTAAACCTCCTCATGGCTCAAGGGCATCCTGTACGGCCTCCTCATCCTCAAGGCATCATACTGGTCGCAGAGCATCACGATCCTTCCTTCAATCGGGATGTCTTCCCCTTTTAATCCCCTTGGATATCCGGTGCCGTCCCACCTCTCATGATGGTTTAAAGCCACTGATGCGGTCAATTGAATATTGTCATAAGAAGACCCTGAAAGCATCTTCTCTCCTATGATGGAGTGTGTCCTCATCACATCAAACTCAAGGGGAGCGAGCGCGTCAGGTTTTAAGAGTATATTGTCCGGTATCCCTATTTTCCCTATATCGTGCAGAGGGGCGGCAAATGAAATTGTCTCAACGAAATCCTTCGGCATGTCAAGCGCCCCGGCAAGCTTGCTTGCGTAAAAACCGATCCTCGATATATGAACGCCCGTGCCTGCGTCCCTGTATTCGGCAATTACCGTTATCCTTTTTATCATTTCATTGCTCATATTTTTGACCATTTCAAGTGCGTTTGCCAGCTCCAGCGTCCTCTTTTGAACAGTGGCCTCGAGCATCTGCTTGTTGTTCTTTTCAGCCTGGATCAACTTTGTATAACGGACAGCTTTATCGACCGAGCAGATAAGGTGCGGCGGCTTGTACGGTTTGATTATAAAGTCAAACGCGCCCTCCTGTATTGCTGCGACCGCTATATCAACTTCAGCATATGCGGTCATCAGTATGACCGGGACTTCGGAATTGATCGCGTGGACCTTTTTTAAAAGTTCGAGCCCTGAAATCACAGGCATCTTTAAGTCGGTCAGGACAACATCGATTGTATCTTTCTGAAATTTGTCGAGAGCACTCATTGCGCTGCTGCGCGAGGTAACGGAATATCCGTGTGATTCCAATACCAGTGAAACCGACTCAAGAATATAAGGGTCGTCATCAACTACAAGAATGTGTGCTTTAATGTCAGCGTTCATTTATCGAGAACTTCTCTAAGCTTGCGTAAAAGGGCCGCGGGAGGCGCCGGTTTCGCAATGAAGTCAAGCCCCTCCGCAAGTATGTCCTGCTTATAAATGTGCTCTTCAGGATACCCGCTTGTAAAAAGAACTTTAACGAGCCTTATATTTCTTATCTTCTCATAGGCCTCTCTGCCGTTTATCCTCGGCATTATGAGATCAAACAAAAGGAGGTGGATTTTATCCCTGTACGTCATGAATCTCTCCACCGCGTCCTCTCCATTGACCGCCTCAATGACTTTATAACCCGATTCCTCAAGCAAATGGGTCGTGAGTTTTCTGACCGCGTCATCATCTTCAGCCACCAGTATTGTCTCTGTCCCCCCGGCAGGCGCCGCAGGCTCGGCTATTATTGCTTCTTTGACATCTTCCGCTTTTATAATTGGCAGGTAGATCCTGAAGGTCGTGCCCTTCCCCGGTTCGCTGTAACAATTTATGTATCCGCTGTGCTGCTTTACGATCCCATATACAATGGAAAGTCCGAGTCCCGTGCCCTTTCCGACCTCTTTGGTTGTAAAAAAAGGATCGAATATCCTGTCCATTGTCTTTTTATCCATGCCGGTCCCGGTGTCAGTAAAGGCTATAAGGACATATGCCCCGGGTTCTCCATAACCATGCATCCTTATAAATCCCCTGTCCAGGTGCACGATCTCCGTGCTTATGCTTAATGTGCCTCCGTTCGGCATTGCGTCACGGGCATTTGTCGCAAGGTTCATGAATACCTGCTCCAACTGGGAGGTATCAGCCAACACAGTTAAATCCCCGCCAATGAGTGTTGTCGTAAGCTCAATATCTTCTCCTATTACCCTGACGAGAAACTTTTCCACCCTCCCGATAACAGAGTTAAGGTTTACTCTTGAAGGATTGCTTATCTGTTTCCTGCTGAAGGCGAGCAGGCTTTGTGTGAGGGACGCGGCCCTGTCCGCTGAGGCGAGTATCTGGTCGAGATGTATTTTTAACGGGTCATCAGGCCTCATCTTTATCTGCAATATGCTGGCATATCCGATTATTGCTGTCAGGATGTTATTAAAGTCGTGGGAGATCCCTGCCGCGATCTGCCCGATCGCCTCCATCTTCTGTGCCTGGCGGAGCTGGTCTTCAAGTTTGCATTTTTCAGTTATATCATTGATGATCTCAATTACAGATACTATCTCCCCTGCGGCATTTTTCATGGGAAAGGATTTTGTCTCCACGTAAAAAGGATTGCCTCCCTTCTTGTGAACATGCAGGGCTGTGTGAGGCTCTCCGGTATCGAAGGTTTGTTTTACAACACAGTCCACTCCCGATTCGTAGCACGGACTTTCCAGGTAATGTGAAACTTCATAGCAGTGCCTGCCTGTGACTTTTTCAGACGGGAGACCTGTCATTTCAAGATACGCCCTGTTTGCGGATATGATCCTGTATTCACGATCAACGACAATAAAACCTTCATCCACGCTCTCAAGGATACTTCTTATGAATGCCTCAGACTCCTCTATCAGCGCATTCGCATCCTGAAGCTCCTGAATTTTTTTCTCCAGCTTGGTGGCAACAATGTTACTGTATTTCTTAAGATACTCTATGTCATCTTTGAGCAGTTCTTCTGAGACGGACGGTCCCTCTTTAAGGCTGCATCCCTCAATAATGTCTTTTACTTCACTCCAGAATTCATCAGGCTCTTTGGGTTTGGCAATAAACGCCTCCGCCCCGAGGGACATGGCAAGCTCGGCTTCCTTATTGCCGACATATGTAGCTGAATAAAAAATAAACGGGATCGATTTCAGGGCCTCATCTGTCTTGACCGCCCTGAGAAACTGAAAGCCGTCCATCCTCGGCATAAGCGCGTCCGCGATTATGAGGTCGGGTTTATGAACAACCGCAAGCTCAAGTCCCTCCACTCCGTCACTTGCCTCAATGACGGCGCAATTGCGGCGCTCCAGATTGTATTTTAAAAGTCTTCTGTCATCGTTGTTGTCGTCAACTATCAATATCTTCATTTTGCACCTTCAGCCCAATAGATTTGTGGATACGGTCTACAATAGTGAGGGGATCAATCGGTTTTTCAAAGTATGCGTTGCACCCTGCGGCTAAAATCCTCTCCATGTCGCCCTGCATGGCGAAAGAAGTTATTGCCACAACGGGAATGCCGCGCCCTGCCTCCATGTTCCTTATCCGCCTTGTGGTCTCAAGCCCGTCAATGCCGGGCAGGTTTATATCCACAATAATGAAAAAGGGACGCAGGCTCGACGCGAGCTCAATACCCTCTTCGCCTGTGGCTGCCGGAACAACCTCATATCCGCTCCGCTCAAGCGCGTAGGTTATAAGCCGCAGATTGTCCGCGTTATCTTCTATTACCAGGACCTTTTTCATCAATCCTCACTGGTATAATTATCGAGAACGTACTCCCCTCACCATGCCTGCTTGAAAAAAGTATATCACCTTTTAAAACCTCTGCAACAAGCTTTTTAGTGAGATAGAGGCCGAGACCTGTGCCGGGGATCGATGCCCTCAGGGAAGAATCAAGACGGACAAATGCATTAAACAGTTTCGGGTAGTCTTCTTCGGAAATGCCGATGCCGGTGTCCTTGACAGAAATCTCAACGAGATTTCTGTCTTCTTTTTCCCCAACCCCCAACCCCCAATCCCCAATCCCTATGCATGCAAGCACGCTTAAGCTTCCTCTCTCCGTAAACTTCACCGCGTTGCTCAAAAGGTTCAGCACGCATTGAAGCAGCCTTCGCCTGTCCGTGTGCATTTCCTGATGCACGGCTTCAACAGTCAGGGAAAGTCTTTTTTCATATATCTCTTTTGAAAAGGAGTTAACCGCCTCTTCAATAACATCGTGCAAATCAAAATTCTCCATAAGGGAATCGATTTTTCCCGCCTCTATCTTTGAGACATCGATAATGTCATTTATCAGATTGAGAAGATGCCTGCCGGATTTCAGTATCGTGGAAAGGTTCCCTTTTTGTTCTGCATTCACCGGGCCTGTCCACTCATTAAGGAGGATGCTCGAAAAACCTATTATTGAATTCAGAGGCGTCCTCAGCTCATGGCTCATAGAGGCGATGAACATGGATTTCATGCGGTCCATTTCCTTCAGCCTGATATTCGCCTTCTTCAGTTCTTCCGTCTTCAGATTCAGGTCCTCTACGATATTGACCAGCGCCCGCTGACTGTCATACAGCTCAGCAGTACGTTCGATTATGCGCTGTTCAAGCACTTCATTGAGTTTGCGTATTTCTTCTTCATCCCGCTTGCGATCGGTGATATCGCGGGCAGTGGCATACGTGATCCCTTCTTCTTTAGAATAAATTGCACGCCACGATAACCACTTGATAGAACCGTCCTTGCATATGTAGCGATTTTCGAAGTTAAGCGAATAGCCTCTCTGCAGTTGTCTTGCCATTTCATCAATGGTTGACTGTTTGTCCTCAGGGTGAATGAATTCTATGAACGGCTTTGCAACAAGCTCTGTCCCGGAATATCCCAGGGTCTCAGTGCAGGCAGGGTTTGTCTTCATAAAGGACCCGTTTGGATCCGCAATTGCCATCATATCAGCAGAGGTTTGGAAGAATCTATAAAACTGTTCCTTTTCGGTTTCAGCACGCTTGCGCTCGGTGATGTCCTGGAACGATCCGAAGAGGCGTGTGGCCTTACCGCCGGGCCCCATCTCCGCATAACCTTGGGCCCGGCACACCCGCGTCTCTCCGTCTGTCCGGATGGCGCGCAGTTCCATCTCATAAGGCACGCCTTCTTTTACAGCGGCCTCTACCGCAAGTTTAAGCTTCTCCATGTCATCGGGATGATAGAGCCTGGGATGTTCCGCAAAGGACGGCGCCCCATCGGCAGGATCAAGCTGAAAGATGTGGAACAACTCGTCCGACCATGTCACGGTGTCAGTAGCCACCTCCCATTCCCAACTGCCGACATGCGCGATGCCCTCCGTCCGTGCCAGCATGTCCTGGTTGCGCTGCAGCGCCACTTCTGCCTTCTTACGCTCCGTGATGTTCTGTGCTGTGCCGCGAAGTCCCCATATCGTGCCGCCCGCGTCACGTTTGGCTTCACCGCGGGCAACTATCCATCTTGTCGTAACAGTCGGATTTGCCAGTTCAAGATCAAGCTCGTACGGCTCGCCGGTTTCCATGGCCATCTTCACTGCGGCATCAAGCCGCCCGGCGCTTTCAGAGGTATAGACCTTCAGGTGCTCGATATAGTTGGGCGTAGGCAGTTTCGGGTCTATGTTATAGATACGATAATATTCATCAGACCACCAGATAGTGTCGGTCGTTGCATCCCAATCCCAACTGCCGATATGCGCTACGCGCTGTGATTCATTCAGTTCCGCCTCTATTTGACGCAGAACGCTTTCCGACCGCTTGCGTTCGGCAAGTTCGTGTTGCAACTGCTCATTGACATTTTGTAATTCGGCAGTGCGTTCCAATACCCGCAACTCCAACTCTTCCTTGGATCTGCGAAGGGCCTCTTCCGCCAGCCCGCGCTGATGCACATTGAGTCCGAGAATAATAATGCCGGAGGTCAGTATAATAATCACCAGCATGATGCTTGCAACAAGGTACTTGTGTGATGAAATAAAAGAGACCGGCCTGTTGACGATAACACCGCCTTCCGGCAACGCCTTAGAGGGGATCCAAAACCGGACAAGCTGGTTATAATCAAACATCATCCGCGTCGGAGGATTCATGTCAACCGGAATATTAGATGCCTGGGTCCCTGAAAGTATCTTGAGAGCGACCCGGCCCGCGTGCGCTCCATGAAGTTTTCCGCTGAGAAGGCTTCCGCCCACAATCCCGTACCCCAGCCGCTCCTGATGGACCCCGTAAACAGGCACAGGGGAGTTCGCGCTGAACAGCCTCGCCACATCCTCAGTACCTATTATTTCACCATCTTTGAACACGCTATAACCAAGCACAAAGACAAGACTGTCTTCAGATAAGCCCCTCAGTAACTGCGTCATTTCTTTTTTAGTCATATCTTCCACATACCGGAATGATACCCTGTCGAACATGCCCTTCATCTGCTTCTCCGCCTCTCTGCGTGTTGCCAGACCGGTGGAAGTATAATCGTGTACAATGAAGACCTCTTTTGTTTTTGGATGAAGCGTCAGGGCCACGCGCATCGTATCAACCGCATCGAGAACTTCCGCAAGGCCGGTGATATTTTTCTGCCCTTCAAGCATTTCCTTTTTAAAGTTGTTGATCCCGCAAAAGACAATGGATGAGCGTGGGAATAGCAGGGCACGGTACTTCAGGGCGAACTCAAGGGCCGGATTGTCCGTAACGATGACTACCGGGATTTCCCTATTACCGTATTTTAGTTTAAAAAGGTCCTTGACCAGTTCGAAGTGCTCATATTTAGGGTAATGTTTACAGTCCAAATATTCTACATGATATCGAATGTCTGGCGATGCCTCTTGTAAAACTTCAATGATTCCCGCCATCTCGTTGTCTGACCAGGTGTGTCCCACATGGTAGGAGTTGAGAACGAGGACTTCCCGGGAAGCCGTTACTAATGCTGTTGAGACTTTGGAAGTCTTTCTTTCTGCCTGACCGGTCGGCAGTTCTATATAAGCGGTTTCTTTCACTTGTCGGTATGAGCTATAAAGCAGTGCCAATAAGGCAATGCCGAAGAGCAGGCTTATAAACGCGACCTTCCGCGAGCAGAAAAAGACTGACGAAAGTCGTTCCGGAAAAGAATTCTTTTTTTGCATCACATCCTTATTCACTTCTTTTGTCCCTCTATCTGGTTCTCCAGTTCCTTTATCATCTCCTTCAACTCCGCCATCCTCAGCTCCCTGCCCACAAAGATTTTATTCATTTGCTCCAGCTCCGCGTTTTTCTTTTTAAGCTCGGCAGTCCTTTCTTTTACTCGCTGCTCCAGTTCTTCATTAAGCTTGCGTATCTCCTCCTCGGCTTTTTTGCGCACGGTTATATCGTGGAAAGTCGTGACGACAGCATAAGGTTTGGATTCTCCGGGCGCTATCAGGGGTTGAGAATTTATGGAAATCCATACAAAAATCCCGTCCGGACGGTGAATACCCATCACTACGCCGTATTGCGGCTCTCCTGTGCGCAAGGTGACCATTGCCGGATGGAGTTCCCCGGGGAACGGTAAGCCGTCTTCATAAAAAGCCTCCCACTGCCGGTCCCCGGATGTCAGTCCAATCATTTGTTCGGCTGACCGACCCAGAATTTTCTCGGCCACAGTATTGACGGCGATTATTTTTCCACTTGCTGCCTGGAACACAACACCTTCAGCCATTGCAGAGACAACTGAACGGTACATCTCTTCGCTCTCCCTTAATCTTTGCTCGGCTATTCTCTGGCCGGTGACATCATAAATGGCTCCCTGTACATAAACTGGTCCACTTGAACTGTCACAGATATTTTTTATAAGTTCGTGGACCCATTTTGTGCTTCCATCCTTCAGGATGATGCGATATTCCCTTTCATCAGAGTAACCGGGAACAGAACGGATATTTTGAAAACTTTCCTGCAATTTTTTAAAATCATCCGGGTAGATAATCTGGTCCCAGCGTACTTTGCCTGAGATGAATTCTTCTTTTTCATATCCGGTGATCGCATTGACAGATCCTTCAAAAAAAACAGGTATAAAATCCATTTTACCGAAGAACGCGATCCCCTGAAAATTTTCCAGGAACTCTCGTAAACGTGTTTCACTTTCCTGCAATGCCTTCTTAGCCTGCTTGCTCTCGGTGATATCCGCGCCAAAGGAGATGGTAATAATTTTCTCGTCAGGGGTAGAGATCGCGCTGTTCTGCCAGGAAATAAAACGCTCCTCACCTGTTTTTGTCAGGATCGGATTTTCAAGAGTTGTCGGCATACTACCGATTTTTTCCTGATAACTCCGGAAGGTTTCCCACACATCGGGATAGCGGTCTTTGGGGACAATCTTCTCGAACCAGTCAATACCGGTCAGTTCCTCGATGGTATAACCGGTAATTTTCTTCGCGGTATTGTTGAACATTTTTAGATGGCCTGAGGCGTCAAGCCCTATGATCATCACATTTGCCGATGAGATGAGTTGTTGAATGTATTCATAAGAATTACGCAGCTCCTCTTCCGATTGCCTGCGGACTTCCGCCTCCCGTTTTAACTTCCGCATCATATAGGCCATTGCGAACAGGAATGCCAGGCAGATAAACTCCAATATCCGCAGGCTCCGCTCAAGCGCCCCCGGGCCGTACCCGTTAAATTGCAGCATAATCCCGCTGCCCGGCGGATCCAGAGAAACCCGGTGGACCAGACTTTCATCCACTGTGCCCGTCGGCTGCATCTCCAAAAGTACCTTCCCCGAGGCATCCACCAGTCTGACATTATTTGTCTTGAGCGCTTGAGGGCTGACAAGAGAATGCAGCATCTTCTCGAAGGAATATATACCGCCGAACAAACCAAGAAAGACGTTATCATGAAAGATCGGCACCCATAACTCGAAGGCAAGCCCGCCCTGAATGACCTCGAACGGACGTGTGTAAACGGGCTGCCGCTTTTCCATGGCCAGACGGGAGGCGCGCTTCGGTTCCGGCAGGTTGAGTCTTAGTCCCACTACCTGCTTATTGGGAGCGATAGGCGCTACATCAGTAATAAGATAATCTGCATCCACCCAGTTAATACAAATCATTTCCGGGTGGTCCGTCACATAACGCGAGGCCCGCTCCTGAAATGACCGGGCAGTCATGGCCCCATCGCCGCCCTCTTTTGCCAGCATAAGCAAATAGTCCTCGTTCCCTTTCAGCCGCAGGCGTATACTCTCGGCGGTTGATTCTGCATTGCCGACAAGCTGGTTCTGTTTTGTCGTATAGGTGTTTTTCTGGATGAGCCAGAAGAGCGTTACGAAAAGGAATATTAGTGAACAGAGAAAAACCGCGGGACCGAACCATGAGGTGCGGCCTTTCGCCTGTTTATAGTCAGAAGTGACATCTGTTTTGGTGTTATCGGAAACTCCCATGGCAATATGTATCCCCAATTATAAAGATCAGCGGCATTAAGTCAAGAATCTGCGATAGAGTTGGCAGCAACTAAGATTCTAAAATAACAATCTCATTGTAAATTTATGACCCTCCCTTTATTCAATGCGTTGTCTAACTCTGCGATCTTTTCCTTCAGCTCTATCATCCGCAGTTCTCTGCCCACGAACAATTTATTTAAACGTTCCAGCTCCGCATTCTTCATTTCGAGCTCTGCTGTCCTTTCTTTCACCCGCTGCTCCAGTTCTTCATTGAGCTTGCGGATCTCTTCTTCCGCCTTTTTGCGTTCAGTGATATCACGGGTGATCGTCGAGGCGCCGACGATCCTGCCTTCCGTATCTTTAATAGGCGAAATGGTCAGCGATACGCTGATCATCTGGCCGTCCTTTCTTTTCCGCTCGGTCTCGTAATGTTCAATATACTCACCACGGCTGAGTTTATCGATAATTTGCAGCTCTTCTGCTTTGCGCTCATCGGGGAAGAGGATCGTTATGAGTTTACCGATAATTTCATTCTCACGGTAGCCGTATATTTTTTCCGCGCCGCGGTTCCAGCTTGTTATTTTCCCGTCAAGGGTCTTCCCTATGATCGCGTCACTGGAATATTGCACAATGGAGCTGAGAAGATGCGATACTTTCTCTGCCTGCATGCGCTCCGTGATATCGCGCGCGGCCGCAAATACTCCCACAATTTCTCCGGCCGCGTCCCGGTATACAGAGGCATTGTATAATACTGACGTTATATGCCCGTCCCTGTGCTGGATCTCCAGCGGATAGTCACGCACCTTGCCTTCCTGAAAGACCTTCCGGTATCCTGCACGGGCCTTCTCAGGCTCTGTGAAATATTCTGAGAAGTCAGCGCCGATCAACTTCTCCCTGACGTAACCTGTTACTGCCTCTGTCGCGGCATTCACATCGGTGATCTTGCCGTCCGGTCCGATAGTAACCAGCGGATCAAGGCTGGCCTCGATCAAGCTCCTGTTATAAGCTCCGGCCTCATGCATTAACTTTTCAGCCCGTCTGCGCTCTGTAATATCCAGATTGTATTCAATGACCTGGATGATATTCCCCCCGCTGTCAAAGACGGGATACCCGTGAATCTCTATAATTCTGGGAGTCCCATCCTTATCATAGTGTATGTGTTCGACGGTTTCTGATTTTCCCGTTTCTTTTATTTTCTTGATCACGCAAGGATGGTCTTTGTCATCGCACGGTTCTTTTTTCTGATGGCTTAATGCATAACACGTTGTCTTACCGGGAACTCTGATTGCCCGTGCCGCTGAATTTGCAAGCCTGACTGTATAATCATTAGCATCAATGACATAGAAGGGATGAGTCACTGCTTCAAGTATATTATTCAGGAGTTCATTTTGCTGCATGATCTGCTGCTCCGCCTTTTTGCGCTCAGTGACATCTTCAAGAGAAAAGACCAAAAATTCCACTTCATTTTGATTGTCTAAAAGGGGGGTCAGGTTCCAATTCCAGTAAGTCACGCCCCATTCGGGATGATCTGGATAGACAAAAGGTCTTGCGATTGTTTGATAAGGGGTTTTTGTCTCAACTACCTGTTCAAATATCGCCTTGGCATCTGAAGGGTAAAATTCGAAATGGTTGTGCCCGGGGAATTCCGAGACATCCCGTTGACCTGCTTTAGCATAAGCCTCGTTAACCCTGATGAAATTAAATTTTCTGTCGAGAATTACTAACGGAGTAATCGTGTGACTGAAAAAAGCTTCTAAAATCCTCGATTGTTCGATCAGTGTCTTCTCCGCTTTCTTGCGTTCCGTGATGTCCTGATTGACGATGATCGTTCCCATTATCTCATCCTGTTCATTCCTGATAGGCAGGGCGGAATTGAGAATGATCTTGCGGCTCCCGTCAAAACATTCGATCTCCACTTCCTCCTCGATAGATGTTTCTCCTTTTTCAATTGCCCGCGCAGCAGCCCATTCATCAGGCTCAATTTTCTTCCCGGTATCCAGCCACCAGCCTTTATACTCGCCGTATTTTTCAATTCCGATGTACCGGGCGCCCTCCCATATCCTTTTGCTTGCTGAATTGCCTTGCACGATATTGCCGTCCTTGTCCGTTATCCAGACACCAACGGGCAATATCTCAAGGACTTTCCGCAGCAGCTCTTCGCTCTGTCCGGGTTCGCCCTCTGCGTTTTTGTCTTGTGACATATTCAGCCCTCCGATTAAATGTTATCTTATTTAATCCCGTTGTCAATCTTCATTTATTTATATTGAAATTACAGGGGTGCGAAGGTGGATACGTCCCGGGAAGTCTCCGAAAATGTGCAAGGGAGACGATAAGTATGCCTCAGATATTTCTTTTGATTAGTAAAGACTTGAGAGCAGCCGAATCAGAAACAGGCTCGTAGCAAACATTTTTCTTGCAGGGGACAACATAACCTTTATCATCTCCGTAAACAATAATTTTATGCGGGTTGGGTGATGATAAAGCGGCGGATGACAGGTCGGATGACGCCGGCGTATTGAGCGTGAGTTTGACTGAATTAAAGAAGGCGTCAAGAGCGCAGAAATAATATCCTGAATGAATGCCGATATTCTTTGCCTTTGACGAAAATAATTTTAAAGCCTTTTCCGCATAGCGAAGATACCCGTCATTATTAATCATGAAGGACAGCTTGAGCATCTGTATTATAAGAATTGAATTCGCCGATGGGTGCGGTATGTCCTCAATGCCTTTTATCTTCATTCCGAGAAGGTGCTCATCCGTATCAAAAAAACCGCCATCTTCACTGTCCCATAAATTTTCCATGCACAATTTCATGAGTCCATCCGCCTGCTTAAGGTATGAGGCTTTGCCTGTAACTTCATATGCTGAGATCAGGGCGTCTATAATATATGCGTAGTCATCCAGCAGGGCTTTTACCCCTTCAGTGTGGAAGAGCCTGTTTTCAATAAAGCGCAGCTTCATTATTTTCTCAAGGCTCTTAAGTGCGAATTCCTTCAGACTATCGTCTTTGAACACCTTATAACCAAGTAAAAAAGCAGATATCAGCATCCCGTTTACTGACGTGTAGAATGTCTTATCGATAAAAGGTGTCTGCCTCTGATTTCTTTCTTTAAGCAATTTTGATTTCCCGCTTTTGATTATCGCTGAAACTTCCTTTACGTCCTTTCCGGTTTTTCCGGCAATTTCTTCTGCGCCCATTGCGACAAACAAAACTTTCTTGGATTCGTCATGATGCATCGCCCCGGCGTCGTTCATCCAATAAAGGGAGAGCACCTTGTACTCTTCGTCATTGAGCGTTTTCCTGAACTCATCGTCCGTCCATGTAAAATATCCGCCTTCATCAGCAGGAGTGACATCGGCATCCTGGCTGACATAAAATCCGCCGTCGGGATTTGACAGAACGTCACGGATGAAATTAAGCGTCCCCTTTGCAACCTCGCTGAAAAGCCCATCACCAAAAACAGAATACGCGTTTATGTAATTCCTGAGAAGCCATGCGTTGTCGTCCGACATTTTTTCAAAGTGCGGGATTATCCAGGCCTTGTCGGTTGAATACCTGTGAAACCCTCCGCCGGTCTGATCGTAAAATCCGCCAAGCGCCATTGCTTCGAGAGTTTTCCTGACAGTGTATCCTGCGGATTCATTATTAGACAGGACATATCTGCCGAGAAGAAACTCCAATGCGCCGGGCATCGGGAATTTCGGCGCAGTGCCAAAGCCCCCATTCTGCGGGTCGAATTCAGAGAGCATGTCCGTCACTTCGCCGTCAAGGAGGGACTCGTTTATGTCGCCTGCCAATACCGGCGCGGTTTTTAAAGCGTTCATCAGCTTCTCAGTGTATTCGGAGATATCGTCTTTCTGCCTCCGGTAAAGCTCATCGACCGCCCTCAATACTTTTTTGAAGCTTGGCCTGCCGAGTTTTTCTTCAGCCGGGAAATACGTCCCGCCGAAAAAAGGGACTTTGTCCGGAGTGAGAAAGACGCTGAGAGGCCATCCGCCGCCTGAGCCCATTGCCGCGACCGCGATCTGGTATCTCCTGTCTATGTCCGGGCGTTCGTCCCTGTCGAGTTTTATGCTTATGAAATTATCATTAAGGAGTCCGGCGATCTCGTCATCATAAAAACATTCCTCCGCCATCACATGACACCAGTGGCACCATACTGCGCCGGAGCTTAAAAATATTGGTTTGTCTTCAAGCCTTGCCTTCTCAAAAGGCTCCTCAGACCATGGATACCACTCGATCTTTTGGCTGGCGGAATGTTTCAGGTAAGCGGACTTTTCTTTGGAGAGCCTGTTCATCGCAGATTTTCTTCAACAAGTAAAACCACTGAGGCACGGTGGCACAGAGGAATTTGCAATAAAAAAGTCCTGTTCTTTTCTCAGTGTCTCAGTGACTCCGTGGTTTTAAAAACGTCAGATTACCACTACCGAATCTTCAGTTCCGAAATCATTGGGAATATATTTATCTGCAAACCAGTCGTTTTCCCAGTGGTTGGAGTCAATGAGATACCTGAACCTGTATTCCCTGTTGCAGGGGAGGTCAAGGGTCAGCGTAAAGTCGCCATTCTTGAGTTTCTTCATCTGGTTCTCGGTAAGGTTCCAGTTGTTGAAATCTCCTACAACTGTGACCATCTGGGCCCCGTGCGCCGCTTCTTTAGGCAGGCGGAATGAGACCTTGCAGATGCTTTCTGATTTTGAATACTGCTTTTTCAGGCTCTTTGGTTCTGCTGCCTTCCTGGGTTTTGCAGATGATGTCTTTTTGGCAGGCGCGGACAATGTGGCGCTGTATGCTTTCTTTTCTATTGCTTTTTTCATTATACCCCTCCTTCAAGGTCTACAAATTCTGTATATCGTATATTTAAAATGCGTTCTATGCGCTTATGTTAACTTTGCACTTTTATCATTATACTTCCTGTTGAACAAATTTCCAAGTCTTAATCCAGACATCAATATGATATTAACAGCTAAGACAATATCAATGCAGGCATTCTCACCGTTTCAGATATGAAATAACTTCTTCCGACGGTTTGGGAAGCCCCGCGATCTTCCATGCCTTGACAGGATCAATGAAATCTTCATTGACACAGTCTTTGGGCTGATGCACATTTTTGCAGACAGCGCCCAGGATGGGAAAGGCCTTGAACTTCGTATAATATTCCCTCATGAATTTTATAATCTCCAGCCTGTCTTTTGAAAGCTCTTCAATGCCTTCATGCTCAGCCAGGCCACACGCTGTTTTTTCACTCCAGTCGTCAAAATTTAAAAGATATCCTTCTTCGTCAAGCTTGATTTTTACTCCGCCGTATTCAATTACGGGCATTTTGCACCTCCTGAAAATTATTTTAACAATTCAAAGTTCTTAACAAACTCTGCTATCTTTATGCCAAGATATATGCACTTTATTCCGTCCATGCATTCATCAGCATCTTTCTTTTCAATATGGGTTGTCAGTTCATGCGCGTCCTTCTTCAGTTTGACGTCATACATTTTCAATTCACGGTTAAAATCAAGACTGACAGTGATGCCATGCTCCTGAAGCTCAGGATACATCTCCATGATCGTGTCTTTCAGCGCAACATTTGTGTAACCCATTTACCCTCCTCTAATAGCTATCAGCTAACAGCCATTAGCTGTCAGCTATTTGTTACGCCCAGGGCGTGCCTCCATCGACGATGCTGTGCTCTTCCCACATAAACCAGCTGCCTGTGTCAGAAAGGAAAAAATATGTGTTTGCGAAGATATCGTAATGCTGCTGCTCTTCTTTAATCAGTCTCTCAAACAGATCTTTTTCCTTTCCGGTCTTCGCACCCTCGACGGACTTTCTGTAAAACTCGACGCCTTCCTTCTCCATACCCATCGCGATCTTGAAGGCCTCAAGCTCGTCTGTGGTCGCCTCAACCTTGTGCAGCATTTCGTCCTTCATCTCTTCAAACACAGTTTTTATTTTTTTCATGGGGCTTACATCACTGGATTTTATATCCAGCCCCTTCATTATCTGCGAGAGGACCTCAAGGTGTCTCTTCTCGTCTTCCCTTACAGACAGGAACATCTTTTTCCCGACAGCGTGGGCCATTTTATCAGCCGCTTCCTGGTAAAACTTTATTGCGTCCGTTTCCATCTTAATGGCAATCTCTATAGCGTTCATATTGTGTTTCCCCTTTCATCGAGATAAACAAGTTTGCCGAACAATGTCCGTATTCTCAAATTTAATATACCTTCACGAGTTTCAGTCTCAGGTCTTTTAGATGATCAACGTGCTTCATTTCCTGTGCCATCATCTCCTCAAAGACGACTTTCGCGTTTGTGTCTTTTGCGCTTTGGGACAGCTTGCGGTAAAGATTATAAGCCTTGCCCTCTATTTCCATTGCTAACGTGAGCGCCGCTCTTTCGTCCTTTATCTGATACTTCTCGATCTTTGCCTCAAGGTCTTTTACCGGAATGCCGGCTTCAGTCATAGGGGCCCCGGTCCTTTTATTAAACTCCTCGAAACTTCTTAGCTCAATGTCGCCGTTTACCGACTGGTACAAAGACTGGATAAAGTCCATATGCTTCTGCTCCCAGTCGGAAAGCTCTTTGAATGTTTTTTTGGCATCGCCGCTGACCGACTTGTCGGATGCATGGGCATAGAATTCCTTTGTCCCCTTCTCCATCAGGAAGGCTTCAATAAGCGAGTTAAGCAAGTCCTCTTTCCCGGTTATCATTATTATTTTATTCTCCCTTCCGCCGCGTTCCAGTCAATGTTCTTGAAGAATGCTTCAATGTAGTCCGCCCTTTTCAGGCCGTAATCAATCATAAAGGCGTGTTCAAAAACATCCATTATCAGGACGAGTTTACAGCCTGCCGGATGCGAGACATCGTGCTCGTTTATCCAGAAGTTGATGAGCCTGCCGCTGGCGGAGTCCTGGTAAAGCGCAATCCATCCGATTCCCCTCATCGCGCCGGTCGCGCGGAAATCCTTTTCCCACGCTTCATAGCTGCCGAAATCCTGGGCCATCTTTTTGGCAAGCGCGCCGTTCTTGTTGATCTCGTCTTTGCCGCCGAGGTTTTCAAAGTAATACTCGTGCAGCCTCATGCCGTTAAATTCCCAGCCGAGCCTCCTCTTTAATTCAGCAAACTCCGGGGTCCCGGTCTTGCCGTCTTTCAGCATCTGGTCCAGCGTGTCAAGCACCTTGTTGGTATTGGTCACGTAACCCTGATAAAGTGTGAAGTGGTTTTTCAAAAGTGTTTCACTGAACCCCTGCATCCCTAAAAGCTTGCCGTAGTCTTTAGCAGTATATGGCATTTTTATTCCTCCTTTTTGATTTTATAAATTTATTATGTTGAGCGGGAATCCGGTCTTTGTAGAGACGCCATTGAATGGCGTCTCTACCAGATGCCCGATTACTGACCCCCGATTAAGAAATTCGAGGGCAGGCTTCGGGCATGACGAAATCATGACGGACCCCTTTCTCAGTCATTTTGCTGTGTCCTTAAATGCAGATCATACAACGCCTTGCCCGTGAAGAAATCCGCCCATGCGATCCCGATGTCCGGGAGGGTCGACTTCATAAACCAGTCCCTGAAAGGGGCGGACCTTGAAGTAAGCTCCGCAATGCTGAAATGCGCCATGAACACAGTGCCGTATATAACAATTATCCCGTTAAAGAGATAAGCGTAAGCAACAGTCTTTCTTGACATAAAAAGCGCGGTTACCGCGATGACGTCAATTAACGGGAATATAAAAGAAAGAAATCTCGTTCCGTCAAAGCTGAGTGTTTTAGTGACCGGGTCCGCCACCATGAAATTGTGGATCCTGTAATGAAGCATAAGCCCCGACAAAGCTAAAACAAAAAGCGATATTAACAGCGCCCTTTTTGTATACATATTGTCCTTAAAATTTAAATTTTGCCAAATGGCCTAAATAAAAAGTCAGGCTTATCATTATGATGTGGAGTATCCACCACCCGGGTTTATATCTCATGAAATATTTCAGCATGTCATCGCCACAAAAGATGCCCCAGCGTATAAACTGCCGCTATTGCCGCAAGGTGGACCAGCCACCATCCCGGAGTCAGAAATCCTATCCTGGCTGACAATTTTCTTTGCTCCATTCAGCGCTCCTTATTTTTCAAAGCTGAAATTATATCCATCACTGCTCTTATTAATTGTATCAAAATAATATTTACAAACTGTCGGCCCTTGTCCGTCATGCCCGAAGTTCTTAATCGGGCATCCAGAGACTAAAACTACTGGATTCCCGCTAAAGACATGCGGGAATGACGCCTCTGGAATGTACAGTCTATTATGAAAACCTTTATAATTTCAATCATTGTTTCAGAATTAAGCTTACTGATTTGTTAAAATCATAGGCATTAATATAGTGGTCACCCATGTTATAGATCATAACAATCATTATCTGAGAGAAAGTTTATCACATCTTAAAAGAATGTCAATTATTTTCGGGTCTTGCGGTAAAGTTATTGAGAGGGAATAAATGATAAAGGCAACAATATTTGATTTCGGAGGGGTGCTGGCGGAAGAAGGCTTTAAGCAAGGCATCAGCGCCATAGCCATACAAAACCGTCTCGATCAGGATAAGCTGTTTAACATTTCGGAAAAACTCATATACGATTCAGGCTATGTAGCCGGGACTTCCGGCGAGGCGGATTACTGGACCGCTTTCAGAAAACAAACCGGCATTACGAACACAGACACCGAGCTCAGGGAAACGGTCCTGGCCGCGTTTGCTTTAAGGCCCGCGATGTTAAGACACGTTGAAAGGATAAAAAGTCTTGGCTTCATCACCGCGATCCTCAGCGATCAGACAAACTGGCTTGATGAGATTGATCAAAGAACACCATTCTTTTACCTTTTCGATCATGTATACAATTCATTCCATATTAAAAAAAGCAAAAGGGAACCTTCCCTTTTCAGAGAAGTATGCTCGATGTTGAATGTAAAACCTGAAGAAGCGCTCTTCGTAGATGATAACGCCGGTAACATCCAAAGGGCCTCGGCAGAAGGGCTTAAGACGATTCATTTCACTGGCATAGAGAGTTTCGGGAAAGAGATTGTAAAGTTTATTGCCTGAGATATTAGTAACCTACTAAGCCCCTCGTCCCCTGCCCGGGCTCAGATATTCCATACACCGGCAACAGGCTGCTTGCATTGAGGGCAGGCATTGTCCTGTATACGGTTTTTCAGTACCCGGAAACCGTATCGTTCGATCAGAACAGTTTTACAGGCGGGACAAAGGGTATTCTCTCCTTCATCGCCCGGCACATTGCCTGCATAGATATATTTAAGCCCTTTTTGATATCCGATATTCATTGCGCGCTTAAGTGTTTCAACAGGTGTGGGAGGCTTGTCAGTCAGAAGATAAGTCGGATAAAAGCGGCTCACATGCCAGGGTATCGAGGGGTCTACTGAAGCGATGAAATCCACAATGTCGTTCAGGTCATTGTCCGAGTCATTGTGATCGGGGATGATAAGCGTCGTGACCTCAACCCATACCCCAAGCTCTTTCATGAGCCTGATCGTGTTTTTTACGGGCTCAAGTCTCGCCCCGCAGATTTTCTTATAAAAAGTGTCGCCGCCTTTCAGGTCAATATTATTTGCGTCAAGATAAGGAGCTATGAGCTTTGCCGCCCCGGCCCCGGTGTATCCGTTGCTCACAAAAATATTCTTAATGCCTTTTTCATGCGCGAGTTTTGCGCAGTCATACGCAAACTCAAAGAAGATGGTAGGCTCCGTGTAAGTATAGGAAATGCTCTCACACTTATATTGCAGGGCCGCATTCACTATATCTTCGGGTGTCATGTCATTTCCGGGAATAGTGAATTTGCGCTCTTTGGGAAACTGTGAGATCTCATAATTCTGGCAGTGCATGCACCGGAAATTACATCCCGCGGTGGCAATCGAAAAGGAGGATGAGCCGGGGAGAAAATGAAAGAGCGGCTTCTTTTCAATAGGGTCGATATTTGATGCGACGACTTTGCCGTATACAAGGCTGTATAAAACGCCGTCCCTGTTCTCACGCACGGCGCATATGCCCCTTTGACCGTTGCTTATGAGGCAGTTATGCGCGCACAGATGACATCTGGCATCCGTGCCTTTCAGTTTCTCATATACCATCGCCTCTTTCATAAGGTAATTATATCAGGACTTGAACGGTTGTAAATGCGGGGAGCAATTATGAATGGGGAAAGTTCGTAGGTGCTGGTTTCAAACCCGCCCCTGCAATGACGCATCAATTTCCTCTCTTCCTGAAGAAATCAATAAAACCACCGTTTGCCTTAATCGCGCCGTATATCTTAAAATTTCCCGGACAAGAAAATAGAAACAGGTTGACTAATTATGGCGAGAAATAAGTTTTTCAAAAGTTTTCCGAAGGGGCTTTTCTTAGTTCTCATTTTTGCAATGCTTATGAGCATCGGCTTTTATTTTGTTTACCCTAATGTTCCAAAATTAAAAAAGGAAAATCCGGCTAAGACATCATTCATGGAGTTCCGTGAGAAAGAGCGGCAGGAACAGGGAAAGAAAATAAAGATAAGGCAGGCCTGGGTCCCTCTTTCCCGCATCTCCCCGTATCTGATAAAAGCTGTGCTCATTGCCGAGGACGATAAATTCTATCAGCATGAAGGCTTTGATTTTGAGGCAATGCAAAAGGCCTTCGAGAAAGACATCAAGCAGAAAAAGTTCAAATTCGGCGGAAGCACCATAAGCCAGCAGCTTGCAAAAAACCTGTTCCTGTCACCGTCTAAAAATCCTTTGCGGAAATTAAAAGAGGCAATACTCACATGGAGGATAGAGAAGACACTTTCAAAAAGGAGAATACTTGAACTATATTTGAATGTCGCCGAGTGGGGTGAAGGAATATTCGGAATAGAAGCGGCCTCTTTCCACTACTTCGGAAAACCTGCATCAGATTTAAGTCCTGAAGAAGCCGCAAGACTTGCCTCAGTACTGCCGAATCCGAGGAAGTTCAACCCAACAGGTACATCAAGGTATGTGGAAAAACGCTCACGATTGATCTATGACATAATGGTGCGAAGGGGCATCGTGACGGATGAATTTGATTTATTGGAGTAGCACATTTAGAAATCACAGATCATACAGAAAAGATTAAACTAAGACAATCCACAGATTACGCAGATCTCACAGATTGTTTATGAAGTCTTTATTTAATCTGCGAAATCTATGAAATCTGCGGAAATTTGTTTTCATTCTCCGTGTCCTCTGTGGTTAAACATTTTATCAAAACCGAATATCACCAGAAAGATCAGCGCTGAGATAAATGCGGTGGACATACCGTAATAGAAAGTCGCGTGAGGGCCGAACTTGTCCCACAGATAACCGCCGACAACACTCGCGGGAAATACCGCGATCCCGACAAACGTATTATATATCCCGTATGCAGTAGCCTTGCATTCAGCGGGTATTATTGATCCGAGATACGCCTTTTGGATTCCCTCTGTAAGGCCCATAAATACGCCGTAGAGGAGAAACAACCCCCAGATGTGGCCCTGCTCTGTAGCCACGGCAAAGCCCCAGTAAATAAAACCGAAGAGGACGAAGCCGGAAAGTATGATCCTCTTCCTTCCGATCCTGTCTGATAGAATTCCCGCGGGCATGGCTGTAAGCGCATAGACAAGATTAAAGAAAAGATAAAGCACCGGTATCTGCGTTTCTTTTATACCGGCGCTTGTCGCCTTCAGGATCAAAAACACGTCGCTTGAATTGCCGATGGCAAAAAGGGTCGCGATAGCCACAAATGTTTTGTATCTCCAGTCAAAATTAGTGCGAAAGTTCGGAAGTTCTGAAGCTCGGAAGTCCTTACCTTCCGCACTTCCGCGCTTCCGAACTTCTGCGCCATTGATCTTTTGCTCTTTTATAAAAAATAAAATTACAACCACCGCAATTATCCCCGGTATCATTGAAAGCCAGAACACGAGGCGGTAATTGCCGGTAAATAATGAGAGTATGACAAAGGCAACCGCAGGCCCTGCTACCGCGCCGAATGTATCCATCCCCCTATGAAAACCGAATGAGCGACCGAGTTCGGCGCGTGGAGTGGACTCTGCGATTATGGCATCTCTTGGAGCGCCCCTTATGCCCTTACCGAACCTGTCGATGAAACGAAAGGTTAGCACATGGCCCCATACAGTTGAAAGCGCGATCACCGGCCTGCTCAATGCCGAGATGCCGTAGCCGGCAACCATGAGGACCTTTCTTTTACCCATCCTGTCCGAGAGCCAGCCTGAAAATACCTTCAGCAAACTCGCGGTGCTCTCAGCAATTCCTTCGATGAGCCCGATAACGGACTTGTTGACACCAAGCACGGAACTCAGAAATATCGGCACCAGCGGGTATATCATCTCGGAGCTGAAGTCCATAAAGAAACTCACAAGCCCGGTGAAGAATACATTCCTGTTCAAGCCAAGGATTTTTTTGGACGGCATATTAAATCATATTATTAAAACAACGCGAAATGTAATTTACCACAGAGACACTGAGGCACAGAGGTTGTTCATTCTCTCATTCTCTCATTCTCTCAGTGTCTCTGTGGTTATTCACAATTAGTTCTGAATCATCCTTTTTCAAGAAACTTTTCCCCGGTAACGCCCATGGCTATTGCGCCCATTGGAGCGGTAAAGAGTATTGACAGGACGGCGACGGCAAGGATTATTTCTCCCGATTTAACTCCGATGGAAAGCGGCACAGCGCCGATTGCCGCTTGTACCGTCGCCTTTGGAATATACGCGACCATGCAGAAAAGTTTTTCCCTGAAATTCAGCTCGGTTCTTATCAGCGAAATATATGTCCCGGCAGCCCTTGCCAGTAATCCGAGAAATATGACTGCCGCTCCTGCCAGTCCCGCATCCAATGCCACGTGAATATTGACCTGGGTCCCAACCAGTACAAAAAGCAGTATCTCCGCGAAGACCCAGATCTTGCCGAGCTTCTGTGATATCTTATGGGCAATAGGTTCTGATTTTTCAAGTATGATGAAACCGATGGCTATGACACCCGAAAGCGCGGAGATGGATACAAAAGGTTTAAGTGTCTTTTCAAGCCATGTAAGAAGTATCGCGGTCCCGATGACGATCATGCCTTTCTTGGTGGCCCTCGGCTCAAATCTTTCAAATATCTTGTATAACGCAAATCCTGTTACAATACCGGCGGCAATGCCGAGGCTTATGGAAACCGGTATATCTAAAAGCTTCATCAGGATGTTTGTGTTTTCCCCCTCATACATCCCGATCAACGCTGAAAAGATCACGATCACGAATACATTATCAAGAGAGGAAGACGCAAGCAATAAGGTGGGTATCCCCTTTTTAGTCCCCCTGTTGTCTTCAATGAATTTTATCATCGAGGGCACTACAACCGCAGGCGATACCGCCGCGACTACTGAACCCAGGATAGCGGACTCAATGAGGCTTACATGAAAAAAGAAAGGGGCAATTAATGCTACGAATGTGCCCTCAAAAACCGCCGGGACAAAACCCACTAACAGGGCCCTCTTCCCTACCCTGTTCAGGGTCTCTCTTCTTGTGGCAAACCCCGCCCGCAAAAGAATGACTATCAGCGCTATCATCCTGAAATCAGATGACACCTTTATTAAAGCGGGATCGATCAGGTTTAAAACATGCGGGCCTGCAAGAATTCCGGCTAACAGCATACCGATAATTCCCGGAAGCCTGATCAATCTGAAAAGATAATCCGACAGCAAACCCAAAATGATTATGAGGGCCAGACTTATCGCCACAATTCAACCTCCGCGCATTAAAAAAACTCCTGCCCTCATGAGTGAGAGTAGGAGTCATCATTCCCTGATCAACGGGGACGGTTCTAAAGCGAACTCCATCGCATGTGAATTAGGATAACAAAACCCGGAAGTTATTTCAAAACATTTTTACTGCGGCTTATACCTTAAAGAGGCCGATCTTATTTCTAAGCTCCAATGAAAGTTTTTCAAGCTCATCCGAGGACATTTTGATATTGCTTGTTGCCTCTGAAGACTGGTTTGTAACAAGCAGGATGTTCTCCATATTCTGTGAAACCTGTTCCGTGCTCACGGACTGCTCTTCCGCGGCCTGCGATATCATCCGGACTGTATTGGCCGCTTTTTCAGAAGTCGAAACGATCTGGTACAGGGAATTTTTTGCTTCTTCCGCAAGCTTAACGCCGTTTTCAACTTCTGTTTTTCCCGTGTTCATGGCTGTAACAGACTTTTCCGTGTCTACCTGTATCTTCTTTATCATCTCTGAAATTTCTTTTGTTGCCACGCCGGTGCTCTCAGCGAGCTTTTTAACTTCATTTGCGACCACGGCAAAGCCCCTCCCGTTTTCTCCGGCCCTTGCAGCCTCGATCGCGGCATTAAGCGCAAGCAGATTTGTCTGTTCCGCGATATCATTGATGACCTTCAGGATATTTCCGATCTCATCTGAGCTTTTGCCGAGCTTTTCTATGATGCCGGATGTATCTTTAACGGTCTCAGCTATTTTCTCCATGCCTTTGACCGTTCTCTCAACCACCTCCATGCCTTTACTGGCAAGAGTTGACGCGTCTTTTGAGGCCCTTGTAGATTCGCCCGCATTCTGGACTATCCCGGTAATGCTCTGGGACATCTGTGTCATCGCAGTGGCAATCTGCTCTGTCTGCAATTTCTGATCGCTGGAGCCCCTGCTTAAACTCTCCGCCGTAGATGAAAGCTCGGTGCTTGCAACTGAGACCCTTTCGGCGTTTGCCTGGACAGTAGCGATTATTTCCCTGATATTGTCAATGAAAATATTAAACCACTTCGCCAGCTCCCCAAGCTCATCCCCGGTGTCCGCGTGAAGGTGTTTTCTTAAATCGCCATCGCCCTGGGCAATGTCTTTGAGCATTTCCACAGTGGCCTGAACCCTGCGGGTTATGATTGTTCGGACAAGGAATATGATCCCAAACGCAAGAATGCACAAGGCAACGATGGTGCTTGCGGCGATTATCATGATGCTGTTGTTTATGCTTTTGTTAAGATGTTCTTTGTTATAACCGAGCTTCAGGTACCCCAGGATATTACCGCTCTCATCCTTGATTTCACGGTCATATATTATCAGGGAAGAAGTGTCTTTCGGCATTTTATCAATTGAGGTCATGGGTTTCTTATTATTGTTGTAGAAAACGGCAAACGCCACATCGGGATCGCTCTGCAGCGCCTTGACGAATTTTTCAAAGTCATTGAAATCGAAAATGGCGAAGTAGTCCGCGCTTAATTTGGTAACAAACCCTGTCACGGACTCACCTTTTGAATCCATCATAGACAGGATAGATGATTTGTCTTTCTGGATCATGAATATCCCCAGGCCGCAAAAGAGAATAATCGCCAGCGTCAATGTCGGCACGAGGAATTTTTTACTTATGTTGTTAAAAGAAGTTGAATTTTTCATAGTCTCCCCACCTTAAAAGGATTTATTTTTATTCATATTATCTTGTTCCGTTAAGATAGTCATACGCATTGCCGGAGCCGCCGAGGGTCGCCTCAACGGACTTGTTTAAATTCCCGTCATCCAGAAAATCAATACTGTCATATATAAGCTTTCTTGTGTATTCGCGATTATGCACGTATGCAGCAGGAACGTTTTTGAATAGATTAAGATTAAACGCTGCGCCAAGGGTATCTTTGTTCGGCCATGTTGCCGGAGATACCGGATAAGTCGCGCCTCCACATGCAGCCGCGTTTTTAAAGTATGGATAGCTGGCGCAATAATATATTCCTTTGCTGTTAAGCTGTGTCTCAAGCGCGGCAAGTGCAGCGTTATACTGGGTATCGCGCGTGTTCAGGGTCGCAATCAGCGCTGCCTTGTTTCCATGACACCTTGAACAAACATTCGTATATGATTTTATGTCCGTTACCGCTCCAAGATCGCCCTCAACAACTTCAAATGAATGGCTTTCATCATTCTTCATGTGGCAAGCGACGCATGGGCCTTCGTCTCCTTCTGCGCCGCCTGTTGAGCCGATAGTCGGATGCACATAACTGACAGCATCACTGTAATCCTGTCCTGTAAATTCATACCCGATGGTCCTGTACATAATGCCGCCGTCTGCAAGATAGTGTGAGTTGAAGGTCCCGAAGTTCGCAGTGAGTGATCCAGGATAATTTTTTATGTATTCACCCGTCAGCCTGCCTGAATGGCAGGAGGCGCATATGGATGAACCGGTAGTTCCTGTTGCGATCTCGCGGCCGGCCGGCGTAATATAGGCTGTGATCACATACCCGACTTGAGATGCCGTTGTACCGGTATAAGCTGAGGACAGTGTGAACTGTGAGACCATCTGGTTCGTTGGCGCATCGGAATATGTCAAGGTCTTTACTATATTGGTTGAAGAGTTCCCCAATATCTGAAGCATACTGCCTACAGGGACAAAACTCTTATGAATTGGCTGATTGGTTGTAACAGTAGTTGAATTATTAGTCACATTTACGGTCCCCGTTGTGTAACGAGGTGAAACATACGACCCTGGTTTTCTAAGAGCTCCCACACTGTTCGTATGGCAAGCCCAGCAATAGAGCATTTCCATCTGCTGTCCGGAAGCAGGAAAGACATTATTTGCCGGATCATAGTTTGAAGGAGAGTTCGCCAGGTTTTTAAAACCAGTGGCTGTATGACACCTCTGGCAGGCTTTTCTGTCACTTGAATCATTAGACATATATTTCCAGGTGTATTCGAGCCAGGGCTTGGCTGTAACGTTTGCTTTGCCGGCAACTATGCTGTCAAGAATGAAACCGCCATGACCGGAATTTGCCCATTCGTTATTTATCGTGTTATCAGCGTTATGAGGGTTATGGCAGTCACTGCAGGCACGTTCACTTGCTTTATCAATAATATAACCTTCGATTATCCTGTTAGGAGTAGCCAGGGGAGTTGCAGGGGTATTTGGATCGTCATAATGAGTGTCATAAATTGTCCTTGTTGTGTCTGAAGCGTTAAATTCCGGGTTATTTTCTCCATGATAACTGTCTTCAACGATCTGGTGACAGCTTGTGCAAGTCCTGTACTCAGACGATTCTCCCCCGGATGCGGGCAGGAGCAATGTATTAGAAGAGTGCGCGTCGTGGCAGGTATTGCATTTGACCGGATTAGCGTTAGCAGCATCGGCCTCAGATGCAAATCGCGCGTCCTGAGAAGTATACTCTGCCGAGTAGTTATCCTCTTTGGTATATTTTCTTGCGCCTTCATCAGTATGACATTTGGAGCATAACGGTTTGACATCCGTGGTGCTGCCGTCAGCATAAATTTCGGTGCTTAATGAACTTGCATGTGGCGAAGCCTGGTAATCAGCATAGATATTGTCACCCTCAGGATAGGATGCCGCATGATAATCATCTTTCTTATGGCATTTGCCGCAAACGTCAGCCCCGGGATTTTCAACTATGTTGCCGATGCCGAAGTGGGAACTTCCGGAGCCGTGGCAGCTTTCGCAGCCGACTACGGGCCTGTTTTCAGTGCCCAGAAAGCTTAACCCAGTCTGCTGATAATAACCGCTTAATAGCTCCCCGTCACTCAGCTCATCATGACATGCATTGCAGGCAGTGGCGGTCAAATCACTATAACCTGGATTTCCCTTGTAACCGGCGCCCTCGTAATTGCCGTGTTTTCCGTTAAGCCATGTTGAAAATATATCCGTGCTGCAGCAGGATGACGATGAAACAGCGCCTGCCGCACTTCCTATCGTTACGCCGTCTGCGTGACAGTTGTAGCACTCGGTAATTCCGACATAACCGTTAGTTGCCCCCGGACCGGAGGAATCAGAAGGACCTCCGCCTGATGAACTTCCCCCGCCTCCGCAGCCGGTTGCAATAAAAATAAAAATTGCGGCCCCGGCAAGCAATACAATTGTTTTACATGAATAATTAATAAGCTTTGTGAATCTCACCATATTCTTGTCCATGACTTTAATTAACATTCGTCAATTCGCCGTAAAAACTTTAACCGGCATTTATAAAATATATTCATTCTATAACTTTTGACGCAGCCCCCTGCACGCTCGCAGGGATACTTAGACCTATGGCCTTCGCCTCCTTGAGGTTTAAAATTACCTGGATTTGCTTCGGCTGTTTCACAGCCAGGTCGGCAGGTTTAGCGCCGCCGAGTACCTTTTTCACTATTTCAGCTATCCCTTCGCCCTGCTCTTTGGGGTCCGCGGAGAAAGTCAAAATGATCCCCGTATTTTCTCCGCCGCTCATTAAGGCGGCTGTTGGGATTTTGTCCCTGCGCGCTATGTCTACAACGTTCTTTATATTCATCATGCCCACGCCGCATGTCGTCAGAAGCAGCGCGTTCACACCTTTTATTTCATCCTTGTTGACCTGGTCCGTTACACTGAACATAACTGATTCAAAACCGACGGCAGCCTCGTTTTTTTTGATATCGCGAATCTGAATTATCGTGTCTTTTTCCGATTTACTGAATATGATCCCTAATTTTGCGAATTTCGATATCTCGCTCAATTGCTTGATGACCTTATCTATCGGAACGGATGAGCTCATTCCCGTGGCATTCTTTCCTGTCATATTCATGGAATCGGGGTCATAAACACCGCCGAATATAATGGGCACATCGGAAGTCTCCTTCATTGTTGTCAATGTAGCGGGCGCGCCGAGGGTAACAATAACGCTCGCCCCTGCGCCGACAACCTTTCTTGCCGCGTTAGTCCATGACATGGGGTCAGGCTGGGGTTTCTGGACGATAATCTCTACGTCTTTTCCCAGGGCGTCGCCAAGGACCTTGCTGATGTCCCTGTAATATTGAGTGTCCGCCGTCATTATCACTCCGATACTCTTTGCAAAAGCCGGCTGTCCCGGCGCCGCAAGGAGCATGGCAAACAAAACTACGACAATGGCCTTATGCGCTTTAATTTTTAACCCCATCTCTTTTTAATTCGCAATATGATGATATAGGCATCTCCATCCTGACTGTTTCCATTAGCGTCGCTAAGTATGTCTTCGATGTCACTGTACTTGAAATCTATAGCGCCTGAAAAGCCGTATTTGAATTCATATTCTCCTGATACCTGATAAACGGTATCTCTCGTTTTTTGCCTGCTGAGCGATGATATGGATATGGGTCCAAGAAGGTCCTGACTGTTCGGTAAAAACTCGCCCGTGCTTCTTGTGTGGGACACAAGTGCGACAAGATTCAACTTGTCAACCGGCACATAATCAAAAGATGCTGAATAAACATGCGCGGTGTCTTTCGACGAAACATTGCTGTCAATCAGGGGAACGTCTCCGAGCGAATCATACACGATATCCTGCTGGATTTTGTAGCGTAAGAACGCGTAGCTTGCGGTAAATGAAAGATTGTTCAGGAGTTTAAAGGTACCGCTTCCCAATATGTTGTCCGTCCTTGTTTTCCTGTCCTTTGCGTCTTGTGTCTCAGAAAAAACAAGATAGTTTCGCTTCTCACTCGCAATGCTATAGTTCAGCAGAAAGTTCATTTCAGCAGAGGGCAGCCACGAAATCGATGCCGCCCCCTCATCTGAATTGTCCGGTTCAGTGTTATACGAAGGGCTGTTGATCGTCCTGTGTATATAGTTTGCTTTTACCTTCAAACCTTTCATAACCTTGATATCAGCGGAAAACAACGCGGTGTTTTTTCTCGTTGAGTCCTCTAAATTCCAGTCGTCCGCGTTGTCTCTCTCAATATTTTCAAATTGATACCTGGCCAATAACATTACCCCTGTTTCAGGTTTGTATCTCCCTGTCAATGAAACAATATCGGTTGTTTTTGAGATGGAGGGTTTTACTGACTCTGTATATGTTGTTACGGAGCCGTTAATGTCTTTTATTGAAGCAGTATTGGGATTGTCCGCGTCTGTATCAATGTGTGAATACCTCAAAAATAAAGACAGCCGCGTCAAAGGCGTCCATTGGAGTATGCCGGTCCCTTTAAATATATCAGCCGTTGCGCCGCTTGTTTTGTTGCTTCTTTCTTTTAATGAAAACGTTGCAGAAGCCGACAGGCTTTCAGTGTAGTTATTATGGATCTTTATTTCATTGGAAGACCCTTTAAGCTCAGGGAATTGATTATGCGGGAAGGTCCCGGCCGGACGGAAGGCACTTGCCTCATAAAAATTATGCATGACCTCGCCATCCCTGATGTCAAATCTCTTTTCCGCGTGGGAAAAATCAACCTCAACCGGGCCGAGATGACTGTTTGCGCCTACAGTGTAGGTCAGGGTATTCCAGTCGATTTCCCTTTTCTGTGTGGCACGTTGAACGTTCTGGAAATAACCTGTGCCTGACAGGCTTCGCTGTTGCTGTTCCCCTTCTCTATTCACGTTTAATGTCCTGATGTAAGCATGGGCCGGGAAATCAGGGGTTTTTAATCTCAACAATAAATTATTTATTCCTGACTTAATTCCGTATTCCGCGTTCTTGTCTTTTATATCAATACCGTATATTGACGACGAGGTATCGAGGTCCGTCAAATTGATATTTTCAAGGTTGTGAAAAAAAGTATTGTTGGACCATCTGGCGATAAAAAGCTCCCCAAAGGCATAATGGACATCACCCTGGTAATCTTTTCTATTATTCAAATCGAAATCAAGCTGCAGCCGGTGCGGGAACCTGAATAATTTCAAATCACCGCTGAACACCGGAGAGTCTTTCATATATTCATACTCAAACGCCCTTTCCAGGTCATGCGAATCAGCGAGCCTGTGGCCTAAAAATACGGTTGCTTCGGGTTTGATCTCAGGGAATTGATACGATATCTTTTCTTTATCCTCCACATGTTCAATGCCAAGCTCCTCCATCAATTTATGTTCATCGAACTCATCCGCAGAGTAACCTCTGCCTGCGATGGCTAACGATAAAATTAAAAAACCTATTATCTTTTTAATATTGGATTTCATCATTAGTTAATAAACATCCCCTTTCCGCTTGTTGAAGGGAGGTCCGTGCCGTGTATCTGTGAATGGCAGTCTGTGCAGCGGGAATAGAAGGCCCCTTTAGAATCCTTTGTCGTCGAGGCGCTTGAAGTCCTGTGTCCGCCGTGGCACTGAAGGCACAGGAACGGTTCACTGACTTTAAGAAGGTTGTTGTTGACGGAGCCGTGAGGACTGTGGCATGTCATGCAGTCATCATTCAGGTCCGCGTGTTCAAATGTATTAGGACCTTCCATTTCCCCGTGGCATCTTGTACATGTCTCTTTAGCCGTGTCCTCAATCAGCAACCCTTCATTCACAGCGCCGTGAGGATCGTGGCAATCCGTACAGAAAAGTTTTTTCTCCATCACCGGGTGGCGGCTTGGAAGCGAAAATTCAGCAGCCTGTGCCTGGTGGCATTTTAGGCACATATCTCTCGTGTCCTGGGGTTTAGTTATTAAAGACGGCCCCGCGTGTATGTTATGACAGTCAAAACAGGAAACCTCATTTATTGTATGCGCCCCGGCATTCCAGTTATGCAGATTGAATGATGAATTTTCCGAGTGACAATTAAGACACATAAGAGACTGCGCCTGCGCAGGAAGGGCCTTGAGATTGATCAGGGTCTCATACTTGCACGCGGCCTGTTTTCCTTCTGCCGCATCCGCTGCTACACTTTCAGGTGTTATACCCTCTACGGCAAGGCTGCCCGGGCCGTGACAGGATTCACAGTTAACAAGAGGCATATGCGACGTTGCCGACATTTGCGCTCCCATAGTGCTCGCCTCAAAGTAGCGTCTGACGTTGTCATGGTAATGGCAGGCCGAGAGACAGGTGTTTGTCCCGACATAATCAGCGTCAAGACGTCCCATGAGCATCTTTTGATATTCCTGAATCGGCATTACCGGCTTTGCGGACCTGATTGCTTCACAGCCGGAAAAAGCTATCATTAAAAGAAGCAAGAAAGGCAGCGTCATTTTAAATGAAATCACTTTCGTCTCCCCTGATATTTTTTGATTCCGGGATGCATGAACCATGCTCCTTTTTTCCATATTGCGTTTAACGACACTTTTTCAATAAAACTTTAGCGGGCTTCGTGGAAATTGTTGCTTCCATCCGGTCAAAAGGGACTTCTCAGCCGGATGTCCGCTTTTCAGGTCATGTCTAAATGAAATGATATTTTTCGGGGAACTTTAGCGCCTTTCCCCGACGAGGAGCCACAAGAGGGATTAATTACGTCGGGAAATTGATTGGAGGTTCAGATGAGACGATTGGAATAATCGGATATTATTTGAGTATCTTCTTGACCGGGAAATTATATCTAACAATTCTATTACGAAAAGCTTTCTCACCAATTCTTCTTGAAATCACTTGGAGAGTATGTATAATTTCTTGTTGTGAAATAACTCGATGTCTTGATTCTTTTCAGGATTAAAGGGTTTCTGTGGAATATTCTATACAAAAAAGAAACAGGAGTTAAGACCGCAAAAAAAATAAAAGTTATAATTATTTTTGTGGTAATTCCTCCCATGAAATGTCCCAGCTTAAACCAGACATGCACAAACTTTGAAAATAAATTGGCAAAAAGAAGACTTGCTATCAACAATATGAGGGATATATATATGAGGAATGGCTTGTCGAAAAGGTAATGGAGAACGAGTAAAAATGCAGATAGTACTACCGCTGTTTCCAGGTCTCTTATTCTTGAATCTTTCATGACAACTCCTCATTCAGAAATACAAGGTTGATTGCCGAGTTTCCTGATTTATTTTGAGCTTAATTAATTAGAACATTGTGTAAATAAGGGGCGCTATTGCAGAGCCGCCGGAGAAAATCATTACCCCTACGATAAGCAAAACAAGAATAACCGGCAATAACCACCATTTTTTCCGCTCCATCATAAATCCTAAAATGTCTTTGATAAAATCCATAAGACAACCTCCTGTAAGGCTTCTTTTAATCCCGGTATGACCATCCGCTGATACAATTTGTTTTATTAATCTTCATATATATTTTTTTTCTTTTTCCTGAACAAGAATCTTTCAATTACTAAGTAATCCATGTCTGTCTTCATAAAGCACTTATACGCATCTTCAGGGGTGCATACAATAGGCTCTCCTCTCACATTAAAACTTGTATTGACAATAAGGCCATACCCGGTTCTTTCCTTAAAAGCTTTGAGCAGCTTCCAGAACTTTGGATTTGTCTCTTTGTGAACAGTCTGAAGTCTGGCAGAATAATCCAAATGCGTTATTGCCGGTATATCCGAACGCAGGTGGTACAATTTCTCTTTCAACGGCAAAGAGCTATATCCTTCCGGAAATGGCTTTCTCCTTTTCACATTAACATCCGAAATTAAAAGCATGTATGGAGACGGATGGTTTATTTCAAAATATTCCTTTTCATCTTCATATAGCACCGCTGGAGCGAAAGGCCTGAAGCTCTCTCTGTATTTTATCTTCAGGTTCAATCTCTTTTGCATCTCCGGGTTTCTTGCATCTCCCAAAATACTTCTGTTACCCAATGCCCTCGGCCCCCACTCCATTCTTCCCTGGAACCATCCCACCACATGACCTTTGCCTAAAAGCTCCGCAGTCTTATCACAGAGGCTTTCAATGTCATTATAAAATTCATACACCGCGTTATACTTCTTAATCGTTTGTTCTATTTCAAAGTTTGAAAATTCCGGCCCAAGATAAGAACCCTGCATTTTATCATGCACTCCATCCGCATATCTTGGTTTGTTGAAATACATGTGATATGCAGCGTACGCGGCTCCAAGAGAACCCCCGGCATCTCCGGAAGCCGGTTGAATCCATATATCGTCAAAAATTCCGGCCTTGAGAAGCTTTCCATTAGCCACGCAATTCAGGGCCACACCTCCTGCCAAACACAGGTATTTTGAATCAGTCAATCTCCTGGCCTCGTTAGCCATCTTCAAAACTATATCTTCAGTAATGTTCTGAATTGCAAGCGCCATATCACAATGGTCCTGCAATATTTCTGTTTCCGGCTTCCGCCTTGGTAAACCCAAAAGCTTTTCAAACTTCTCATCCTTTACCATTTTCAAACCGGTTGCATAATCAAAATATTCCTGGTTTAACCATATAGAGCCGTCTTCCTTGACTTCTATTAAATTTGAGTAAATTATATCCATGTATTTTTTGACATTTTGTGATGCGGGATCTCCATAAGGCGCAAGACCCATAAGCTTATACTCTCCGGAGTTTACCTTAAACCCTAAAAAATAAGTAAAGGCAGTGTAAAGAAGGCCAAGGGAATGGGGAAACCTGAGCTCTTTCAGTATTGTTATATTGTTGTCTTTTCCATAAGAGATGGAGGCGGTGGCCCATTCACCAACCCCGTCTATAGTCAATATAGCAGCTTCTGCAAAGGGAGACGGGAAAAAAGCGCTTGCAGCATGTGATAAGTGGTGTTCTGTAAACAAGGGTTTTAACTTATTCTTGTCTATATTCTCAATTTTTGTCAGTTCTTCATATATAAGTTTCTTCAAAAAGAGTTTCTCTTTTACCCAAACAGGCATGGCTTCCAGAAATGATTTCAATCCACTCGGGGCAAATGCATAATAGGTTTCCAGCAGCCTTTCAAACTTTAAAAGAGGCTTGTCATAAAAAACTATAGCGTCGATTTCATTCAGGGCCAGGTCCTTATGTTTCAAACAGTACTTAATGGCATTTGAAGGAAAAGAGGCATCATGCTTTTTCCTTGTGAACCTTTCCTCATGCGCTGCGGCAACTATTTCACCTTCATTTATCAAACAGGCGGCAGCATCATGATAAAAAGCGGATATGCCTAAAATGTACATTGTCCTCTGCTCTCTTTCATCGGGCTTATCGACATTATTAAAATATAATATTAAAAGACATGCTGAATGTTAAAAAAACTGACTCTATCAAAACTTCTTGCGGCCGATCATTGTGAAAAATCCGCCTTCTTTACTTCCAGTGAATATCATTCCCAGTTGAACAAGAAAGTGATCAAAGCGCGAGCCCCTGGGATTTGCCTTAAATAATTTTTCTTCCGGTGTGAAGGATTCAAGTGGATTAGACTTTGGAATATTGTTAATGAATTCTACACCGCTTTTGTCAAACCACTGCAATACCTCTCCAATTGTATGCTTGGACTCATGGGGGTTTTTATATTGGTCCATAAACCATGTATGTCTTTTTACATCGCTTAGTGTTTTGTCTCTTAGGCGGGGATCAAGAAACTTGAAGCGGTTATCGGAAAACCTGAAAATCAAGCGCCTGATATCAGTAATCAGTCTTCCGTAAGTATGATAAAGCCCTATTATTATAAAACCATTCTTTTTAACCAGTCTTAAAATTGACTGAAAGCCGCCAAACGGGTCGCCGGTGTGATGCAATACTCCATTGCATATTACTATATCAAAGCTCTCCGGTTTAAATACCGGCCTGAACAAATTCATTTGGAGAAAACACACATTGTCCAAGTTGTTTTTTTCCTTGAATTCAAATCCAAGCTTGAGAGAATTGAGACACATATCTGCGCCAAAAACCGACCGTTCGCCGGTTATGCTCAAATAGTTGCTTAACTGTCCCGTGCCGCATCCTACCTCAAGAACTCTTGAATCATATGAAATCTGATCATCCAATAATCTGGCAAAAACCGACTGTTCAGCTTTTTTTCTGAAACTCGAAATGGAGTCTAGATCTTCATAGTTAGGGAAAGGGGTTTCTTCATAAAAAGATTTTACTGTTTCTGTGACATCTTTTTTATCATTTTCTCTTTCTGGAAAATGGAACAGCAAAGGTATACCATTTGTACAATTAAAAGACCTGCCACATTTATAGCACTTAATTGCCTCTCGGTCATCCGAAATATTCAGGGACCCTTCACATGCGGGGCAAATAAATATTTCAATGTTCTCAATGATATGAGCCGGCAGTTTATTATTAACAGATATCATCTTTCAGGCGCTGTTCAGCTTTCAGGGTAAATTATAATAATAACTAATAAATGTATTTTTAATTTAACACAACTTGTAATGACATTACAATTAAAAGGGAAGGGAATCATTACGAGCTATAACAATTCCACTTTAAGTTTGTTTTTGTTTATAATCTTCTCGTGCAAAACAAACCCCTTGCTGCAATCGACATAGGAACCAATACTTGCAGGCTTTTGATCGCAGATGTTCACTTCGATCCAAAAAAGAAAACCTACTGCATAAAAGAACTTTTCTCCGACAGGATAATTGCGAGGCTCGGAGAAGGCCTTCACAAAAACAAGCGACTTAATAAACAGGCAATGGCAAGAGGGCTGAAGGCCCTCAGAAAATTCAGTGATGCCTTATCAGAGTACAATGTCACTGAAACATCAGCGTTTGCGACAAGCGCGCTCAGAGAGGCAAAGAACAGGAATGATTTCTTAATCAAAGTTAAAGAGGCCACCGGGCTTGATATTAATATCATCAGCGGGGAAGAAGAAGCAAGAATAACCGCATCAGGGATGCTCACGGACATTGTAATACCAAAGGCCGCCCTCCTCGTTGACATCGGTGGGGGAAGCACGGAGCTTATATTCGCAAGAAAAGGGAAACCTTTGTCTGTGCATAGCCTGGACCTCGGTGTCGTTTACCTGGCGGGCCAGTACATGAAGAACGACCCTCCTTCTCAGGAAGATCTGATCAAGATGGACAGCCATATTTCCGGGAAGATCAGAGCGAACGTGGATACGTATTTAAAGCTCATCGATCATAACTCAAAACTCAAAACCTCGTTTATAGGCACGGCAGGGACAATAACAGCCCTTGCCGCAATCACTAAAAAAGCAAAAAGATTTGAGCATAAAAAAATCCACGGAACCAGAATAAAAAGGGGAAAGGTGAAATGCATTTTTCACGATATTTCCACTGTCACCGCTAAAGAGAGAGCAAAATATCTGCCGTTTGAACCTTCGAGGCTTGACATTATAGTGCCGGGAACACTTATACTGTTGAAGCTGATGGAAGCCTTTGACTTCAGGGAGATCACAGTCAGTAATCACGGTTTAAAAGAAGGTATTCTTATTGAGCTTTTCAAGGAAATAAATGAGTAAAAAAACTTCAAGCACATACCAGTTCAGGAAAGCCACCATCAAAGACGTCAAGGCAATACATGTCCTTGTAAATCAATTCGCAAGGAAGGAAGAAATGCTCCCGCGCTCCTTGAATGAGATTTACGAGAACATACGCGATTTCTTCATCTGTCTTGATGACGGGAAGATCGTCGGGGCCGCCGCGCTTCACATCCTGTGGGAAGACCTTGCCGAGGTGAGATCAGTTGCCGTGGCAAGCAATTATCAGCGCAAAGGCATAGGCGGGAAGCTGGTAAAGAAATGCCTGAAAGATGCTGAAGAGCTCGGCGTGGAAAAAGTATTTGCCCTCACCTATCATCCGGGCTTCTTCAAGGAATTGGGATTTCATGACGTCGACAAAGACGCCCTCCCCCAGAAGATCTGGGGCGAATGTCTCAAATGCCATAAGTTTCCAGAATGCAATGAGTTGGCTGTGATAAAGGAATTAGGGTAGATCAGGTTCGGCGGAAAGCCGCACTCTTATGTAGGCGTTCTCCCTCAGTTCTTTTATATGCTCAAGCAGTTTTAATCTCAATTTCCCCACAACGAGAATGTCCTCTATCTCATCCTTGACTTCGAGAAATTCTTTACCGCTGAAGCGTTCCATGTTGTTTGAATAAAAAGATTCTATCTCTTCTATCGGGACGTGTATCGAGGATTTTATTCTCTTCTCTATATATTCTTTTACAAGGGCATCATCGTCTGCCGCTTTATTTGAGTTGGCAGCGCGCCCCGGCCTCAATCTTTTCGCCTGTTCAAGAAGCAGGATCCTGTTTATCATCTCATCCAGGACCCTGCCCTCTGATACGTTCGCATCTGACTTTCTTGCAGCGTTAAGCGCCTCCTGATATTCACTCTGCAGGACAACTTCTTTATTTACTATCGCCACAATCCGGTCGAGGACCTCTGAATTACAAACAGAGGACAGAAGACAGATGACAGTACACAGAATAATAATAACAAGTCTGCCTTCTGCCTTCTGCCTTCTGTCTTCTGTTCTCTGTCTTCTGTTCTCTGTCTTAGAACGCATGTCCAAAGCTGAAGTGGAGTTCTCCTGAAGTTTCTCCACGGTCCCTGTTCATTTTATGCCCGTAGTCTAAACTGATCGGGCCGATAGGTGTTTTATATCTCAGTCCCGCGCCGGAGGTATATTTTAATTTCATGCGCACATCCTGGAGCAGCTGCCACACGTTGCCCGCATCCATAAATGTCACAAGCCCGAACCCTTTCCCGAGCGCTATCCTGAATTCGAGGTTTCCAAGGGCGAAGATGTTGCCGCCTGTCGGCGAATCGTCAGCGCCTTTTGGCCCGAGGGTGTCATTGCTGTATCCCCTGACCGTTGTCCTTCCGCCAAGAAAAAATCTTTCGACAAGGGGCAGCTCCTGAATGGTGTCATAACTGTAAGCAGCTCCGCCCCTTAGTGAAAGCGCGAACACGACCCTTTTTATTAATGGGAAAAACCATGAGCTTTGGACTGTGCCTTTTATAAATTCGGTCTCCGAGAGCAGGGCCTTTGAGGCAAACTTGACAACAATGCCGTGTAATGCCCCCTTGGTTGGATCAAAAGGGTCGTCCCGCGTGTCATAAAATAATGAAGGTGAAACGCTGCCTATGCCGATTGTCCCGGAATCTTCACGGCTCAATATTACGCCGGGCTGAACGTCCTTGGTGTCAACAAAAGAATACTCATAGTTCAGGGTCGCCCTCCATTCTTTTTTTATCACTTTTTCCACGCCTAAAAGCGTGCCCATCCTGTCAATCTTGTACAGCACGTCTCTTGTGTCAAGATTGACCGACCGCGTCTTCTCTTTAATTAATAAAGCTGTAAACAACAAGTCCCGCTGGTTAAAAAGCCACGGCTCTTTGAAACTGAATGTATATCTCTCCTTGACCGCGCTGAAATCGCCCTTGAGCCCTATCTGCCTGTGATATCCACCGAGGTTATTGTAGTTGATCCCGAGCGAGGCGCGAAACCTTTCGTAATCGCCGTAACCGAGACTGAGCTCCACGGAACCGGGATTCCCTTCTTTCAGAGAGACGAGCATGTCCCTTACAAGTTTACCGTCCTCTGTCTTCCCCGGTTCGAGCACGCTTACCGATACTTCATTAAAGATACCAAGCTTGTATAGCCGCTGTTTGGTCGTTAATATATCTTCATAATTATAGGTATCGCCTTCAGTCACTGTAAATTCCCGTTCTATGATCTTCGCCTTTGTCTGGCGGTTCCCGCTGATGATGATCTTCCCTATGACGGAAGGCCTGTTTTCCGTTACCTTGAAAGTTATAAAAGCCTTGTCCTCCTCAACCCTGCTTTCAACCTCAACGCGCGCGTCCATATAGCCTTTACTGTTGTACAGGGAAATGATCCTGTATCTCGCATCGCCTATGTCAACTAAATTGTAGGGGGACCCTTTCTTAAGCTGTATCGCGTTCTCAATTTCTGAAGAGCTGATATCGCTGTTGCCGTCAAGCTGAATATTTTCGAGCTTTGTCTGTGGCCCTTCCGCGATAATAAATTTAAGCAGCAATTGACTGCCGTCTTCCTGGAAATCTTTCTCTATATCTTTTATGTCCGTCTTGAGATATCCGAGCGCGTTATAAAATCTCAGGATCGAATCCCTGCTTGCCGCCAACATGTTATCATTGTATGGCTTCCCTTCAGTAAGGGGAATTATGCTCTTAACGGCCTCAGAAGAAATACTGGTCCCTTCAAAGTCAATTTTCTTCAGAAAAACCTTTTTGCCTTCAAAGATAATAAAATCGAGCTTTATAACTTCATCCTCTGTCCTCTTTCCAGCTGCGACCTGCGCGTAGTAATACCCTTCGCCCAGGTAGACGCTTTTCATCCGGTCAAGCGCCTCCTGCACCGCTTCGTCAGTGACTTCCCCGTCTTCAAAAAAAGGCGTCTCTTTTTCGAGGTCCTTCGAGCTTACCGCGTAATTACCTATGAAAAACATTTCGAGTCTCTGCCCTTTTTCCACAGGTACGGCAAGAACGCCGTCTTTGAATTCGTACGGGCCGGCAACCGGGCTGAAATAATTTTCGGTCTTCAAAGATTCCTTCAGATTTTTTATTTGCAGGTCCACTTCGTCCTTATCAAATCTGTCCCCTTCCGATACCTTAAAATACCACCTCAGATCATCGGCGATGTCAACAGTATTTATTATCAGGGGATGCCCCTCGTTAATCTGTATGTTCAGGTTTACTTCCGCCGGCTTGTCCGTTTGTTCAGAGGAGATCGTGACTTCGGCGGCAGGGAACCCCTTTCTCCCGTAATGGTTGAGCAGGTCCGTTTTCGCCTTATTGAGATATTCTTCCCTGAAATCTTCTCCTTCTTTATACGGGACCACTTTTTTAATGTCCCTGGAAGAGACATATTTATTTCCTTCTATTACAATTTTTTTGATGAGCGGTATTTCTTTAACAACATACTTCAATTTGGTCCCGCCGTCATAAGGCACGGACACTGCCTGTATGTCGTAGAAAATGCCTTTCCTGAAGGCCCGTTTTATTCCTATGGCCAGATCTTCTTCATTGAATATTTGCCCCACCCTTAAATCGATAAGGTCAATTAATTCCTTCTTCTCGATCCTGTGAAGCCCCTCGACCTCAATCGCCCTGATGACTTTGTCCGTATCTGAGCCATATGTATAAATAGGAAGTAAGAAGCAGGAAGTAAGAAGTAAAATAAAGGCAAGAATTCTACCCCTATTTTTTTCTGGATTCCCGCTTTCACGGGAATGACGCCATTTGCTGTGATTAATGTCGCAATATATATTTATCATTTTCACTTCTCACTTCTTACTTTTTACTTCTCACTTATTTAAACTCAAACCTGAATTTTAGGTCTCCACCGACGCTGCCTATCTCGTCCCTTGAGCCGACAAGGGAAACATTCTTATCAAGCTTGTATTCAAGCTTGATAACGCTTTCCTCGGTCGTGCCTATGGAGGTGGAATACGTCACGAAGAGTTTGTCCTCAAGCAGCCTCTTGCCTATAGTGACTTTGGGGCTCAGCGAGCCTGTAGCGGTTGTATAAGGCTCAACATAAAACCTTTCGATACCGGTGATGCTCTTGAATTTTTCCCCCACCACGTCCTGCAGGCCTTCGGTAAGTATTGAAGCCGCCTCGCCCGCGGCAATGCCGCTCTCAAATCCTTTCGTCTCTTTCCTGAGCTGGCCTGCGGTAAGCAGGGTGAGTATCTCCATCTCATTTAAAGGGGGATCTGAAAAGAGCGACAGCGTAAATTTATCAATCGTCCCGTCCAGATTAAGTTTAACGTAGTATTCTCCCACATAGGTGTCGGCCATTATGTGGAACACCGGGACAATACGGTTGGAGTCCACAAAGTCGACGATGCTGCCCTCAAGGAGTTTGAATTCATTGCTCCTGAAATATATTACACCTTCATTGGCCTCGATCCTTCCGATAAGTCCGTAATTGGTGACGTTCCCGGTCAGATTGACTGATATTTTTATGGGTGTCTTTGCGATGTTATTGTCTATGACGATATTGTCAGCCCCGGAGATATGCACGTTAAGCTCAAGGCCCTTTAAAAAAGCCGGATAATTCACAGGCTCGCTGCTGACTTCCTTAAGGCCTATGAGCCACTTGTTCCACTCAATGTTTTTCTCATACCTGGCTTTTATTATATCTATATTCCCGGAAAGCGTAGAGCCTTTAGGAGACATCTCATAAAAGAGCCTTCCATCCACTGTGGCGCTCACCTTTTCAACGGGCCTGATATTGATCCCTGAAAGCTGCGATGACACGTATATCCTCTTTACCGATAATTCCTGAACGTATACAACTCCGGACATGACTGCCGTGCCTCCGCCGAAGCCGGCCTGCACTGAATCAAAAGTGGCCCTGTCTCTTTTCAGGAAAAGGGTCCCGTTCACAGGGCCGACCTTATAAGGATACTCCTTCAGTGACGCGATAGCGTCGTTAATATTCACATCGCCTGTTATCTCAGGTTTTTCCCAGAAGCCTGAGACAACAAGGTCCAACATCCCCTGCCCCCGCAGAGAAACAAGCTTGTCTGAAAATGCCTTTAAGGGTGCCAGGTTCAAATTGCCTTTGACTTTTACGTTGAATTGCCTGCCCGGACTCAGATCGCCTTCAGCCGACAACTCGCCGTTGTCTCCTGTCAGAGAGAGAGATTTTATCAAAAGCATATTGTCGGCAAAATTCAGGACAACGTCTTTGCTGTTTCTGAAATCATATCCGTAGAGCGTGAGATTAAAAAAATTAAACTTTGACGATAACGAATAATTCTTTCCTTCCCCGTTTATTTTCGCATTGCCCCCGAGTGAAAGCGCGAGGTCTTTCGGCACGTTTTTATAAAAGCCAGCCAGCAGGAAATCATATCTGCCTCTATGGACGTCAACGTCAACGTCCCAAGCTATATTTTTGGAAAGAGAGACCCTTGCGTCAGCGGACACAGCCCCGTTTAAGAGTACTCCCTTCGCTGTGATGTTCTTTTCTTTCATCTCGCCGGTCACTTCTCCCAGTCCCGTATGAATGCCTCTAAACATGCTGTCAATGATCCTCATGGAAAACTTCATATCAGGCTTTTCAACGGCGCCTGAGCCTTTAATGTCCATACTGAAGGTCGCATCAACAGGATAATCCTTGAACATATTGATATCGTATAAATGCATCTTGTCCGATGAGGCGGAGAGGCTGAATTTTTTATCAAAGGACAGCGTTCCTTTTGCGGTAAGCGCGGAGTCGCCGTTTTGCGCTGTAACGGAGTTGAAGTCAATTCCCTTTGGGTCCATAGCGGCATTGACAGTAATTCTCGTGAACTGCTGGCCGTACACCATGCTTTCCACAGCCACTAAATTACCTTTGGCAATATAATTTTCAGAATCGCCCTCATATTCAAGAGAGCCGCTTGCAGTGCCCGTGACCGGGATGTCTTTATACAGGGCTGAAATAAACGGCTTTATGTCAATGTCCTTGACCAATGCCTTTGCCTTGTACGAAGGGTCCTTAAAAGAAAAGAGCCCTTTGGCGCCTCTGAATTCAATCGTGCCTGACGCGGCACAGGATGATTTGCCGTGAGTAATGTTCAGGTTGTTTACCGCGAGAGAACGGACCCTGTATTTTAGGTCAGCGGACGCCTTTGTAAACATTATCCCGTGGACACTGCCTGTCACAGATTCGAGCTTGCCGGATATTTCAGGGTCTTTAAGAGGCCCTTTTGCCGCGCCCGCAAATCTGACAGGCGCAGAGAGTTTTGAATAATAAGGGACGGTCAGGTCGGAGGCGTCTTTGCTTTCGAGCAGGAGATCGAGCCACATTATGTTGTTGTCAAAATCTAAAATTCCGTCTAAAGAAAGATTTGAAGCCGCCGTTGAAAAAACAGCATTACTTATTTCAAGGACATTCTCTTTCAAATCAAGGTCCCCTTTTATTCTTTGCAGCCTGTTAAGCACGTCTCCTTCAGTTTTGGAGGTATTCAGATAATTCACATTCGCAGTGACCGCAATGTTTCCCCCCCGGATATGTGTCAGTTTGAAATGACCGCCGAGCTGGCCCTGAGGAAATGGAGGCTCCCACCCTATGTATTTAAAAAATTCCGGGCTGCTGATCCCGGAGATATCGGCTGCAACTGAATAATCCGCCTCCGGTATCGATATCGACGCGTCTCCTTTTCTCAGCTCCCCTCCATAGGTGCGCGCTGTGAACTCTTTAAGGGAGAATTTTTTGTTTTCGTATTTTAATTTCCCCTCCGCACTGTCAATTGGAAGGGTTTCGAGCATGGCCTTCTCAAGGCCCCCCGCGCCATCTCCGGTCAGCTCCGGGAAAGTGCCTTTTATTTTTCCTTTTACTGAAACCTTGCCGGTGAAGTTGTCCTTTACTTTCAGTATCTCCATTAATGTTTCAAGATAAAACCTGCTGTCGGTTTTTAGATCAACTGTGAAAACCGGCAGGGAGGAACCATCCTTAGCGGCCATGTCAACTCTGCCTTCAAAAGACAGCATCCCCTCTTTTTCAGTTTTCAGATTTAAGAATTTGCGGACAGTATCTTCATATATTTCAGCGTTCCCTGTGAAGCTTCCGTCTTTTATAATCAATCCTTCCGCAAGACGTATCCAGCCCTTTGCGTTTAAGTTAGACCTGGAAGACTTCACTTTAATTTCATCGATATCGATCCGGTCTTTTTCCATATTAAACTTCCCGTCCAGGCCGCCTTTTATCTCCGTGATGTCCGGCGAGCTCAACGTTATTTCATCGAGAAGCATTTGAGCGGTCACCGTTTTTTTCGTGGACATCTCAAAAGACAACCCTTTGCCGGAGACGGTCAGGCCCTTAGCGTTATTAAAACTGAATTTGCCGTCTGACAGCTCGATATTTTTCAGGCTGACTTTATATTTTTCTTCCTGCCCGGGGGCCGCCTTAGCGCTTCCCATTATCCTTTTCAATTCTTCCTCATCCACGGTAAGGTTCGGCTCTTTGACGGTCAATTTTCGTATCTTGATATCTCCCGTAAGCAGCCCCAACAGATCAATATAGGCGCGGGCCCTTGTGACCAGGAGAAGGCGGTTGCCGTCCCTGTCGAACATCTTTAAGCCCTTTGCCTGAATATAGAAAGGGAAAGCATTGACTACGGCATTGTCGATAATTATCCTCTCCTGTGTCGCGTTCTCAAGAACAGGGATGATGATCCTCTTTGCCGAGTTTGAAAGATACGGCCCTCTGAAAATGAAGTAAAGGAAAACGCCTGCAAAGATTGCGGCGAAAATTATTATCAACCGCTTTATGAATTTACCTTGCAAACTTGCAGCTCCCTTTATCTAATGATTTACTCAGGATTAGATGTCATTATTTGAAATAAGTTACAGCGACCTCTTAATTTCTTTAAGAGTTTTATAGTATATTACCTTAGTAATTGTGAAGGGTCAATGAAGAAACAAGGGGTTGGGGTTCGGGGATTAGGGTTTGGAAGTTGGCTTTCTGTATCTTTACTAAACCCTAACCCCTAATCCCTAACAACTGTCTTTTAAGGGGGTGTAGCTCAGCTGGGAGAGCGTCTCGTTCGCAACGAGAAGGCCGACGGTTCGATCCCGTTCACCTCCATTTTCTTTTTGGTAGTAAACTTAGCTGAATTTTCGGGATGAAATAAAGAAGGGGGGACATGAAAAAATATTCGCAGGAAGAAATCGAAGGGCTTATTACATGCAAGAAGCGTGTTATTGAGCCGCCGCGCAAAGAGATGAAGACTGACCGGGGGAGTCTGAGAAACGACATGAAGTTGGAATCGCTCGACGGTACAATGGGGTTCGCAGTTTTTATGAGAATAAATGAACGGTTCCCGGAGAATTTCTCGATCGGTCTTAATTTTATTCCAAGGGATGAGCCTGGAAGCTTTTGTCTGCTCCGGTATAACGGGCCTTATGGCGAGCATGATAATGCACCAATCGATGAGGGTCATCCGCATTTCGGTTATCATATCCATAGCGCAAAGGCCGAACTGATTGAGGCTGGAATGCTCCCTGAGAAATATGCGGAAATAACGGAGACGTACGCTTCTTACAAAGAGGCATTGTTTCAATTCCTGAAAATTATTAATATACAGGACGCAGAGTAATATTTTGATGATCTCGGACAGGACTCATTATTTGAGAGAGGTGATATACAATGAATTACCTTGATCTGCTTAGGGCGCAATTCAACAACAGGGTCGATTTTCGTGAAAAACGCCCCGGTGTTTTGCAGCTTATCCTCCCCCTTTATCATGAAGACGGAGACATGATAGATATTTTTATCGAGCCACTGAACGGGAATGGAATTATACGGATCAGTGATTACGGGATGACGCTCATGCGCCTTTCCTATTCCTTTGACCTCGACACTCCAAACAAAGAGCGTATTTTCTCCAGGATAATCTCGGAGAATCAGGTTAACGAAGACAACGGGAAACTCTATCTGGACACTAAGCCGGAATCATTATATCCCGCCATTCTTCAATTTGCACAGACAGTAGCCAAGGTGTCGAACATGAGACTGTATAAGCGCGAAGTCATTCAGAGCCTTTTTTATGAAATCCTTGCGGAAGTGATAGAGGAGAACCTTAAAATGTACAATCCCCAGCCAAATGTTTTTCCTTTGTCTGAAAGGGATGATCTGGAAGTGGATTATCAGTTCGATATCAAACCATATCCTATTTATCTTTTCGGGGTCAAGGATACAGCTAAAGCCCGTCTCGCCACGATCTGTTGCCTGGAGTTTCAACGGGCCAAGCTGAAGTTCAAGGGGTTTGTTGTTCATGAGGACTTCGATAACCTGAGCAAGAAAGACCGCAACAGGATCACCAGCGCAACGGACAAACAGTTTATCTCTCTGGATGATTTCAGGAATAATGCGAATCAGGTTTTTGAACGGGAAGTTGCGTGATGTCTGAAATATTTTATATGACGAAAAGGAGTAGATATGGAAATCATCACTTCATTAAAAATTAGCCCATCCTTAAGAGATAATATCGATGCAATGCTTGCAAGTTTCAATGACTCATTCAATCCTCTCGAAAAGAATCATGAATATATAATCATTGATAAGAGAACAAAGGCTATCTATTTTGAGTGCCACATTAAAGCAAGTAGCCTAGTCGATTTGTCTACAATAGATGTTCCTCTGGAGCCTGACACTCAAGCAGAATATAGAGCAAATCGGGATGTTGTAGAAGATCATAATGCTTTTATAATAATGAAGCAAGATGCCTTGCACGGTAGAAGTTTTAGCAATATTGTCGGCGAATATATTACCAAATATGATAGTTCTCACCCCTTTAAAATAATAGGGGGCCAGCATAGATTTATCGCGATCAAAGATGCTGTTGAAAACGGTGTTGACGAATATCACGGAGTAAAAGTTTATTTTCATCTTGATACGACACAGCGTCTTGATGTTCAACTTATTTCTAACACAAATATTGCTGTTGCCGGCGACTTGCTTGACAGAATGTATGAAACAGTTCGTGGGCCAGAATTAAGGAAGTGGTGTCAAGATACTGGTTTGTTAGAATCGGGGGATGATTTCTCTGACCGAAAACAGAGAGGAAGTAGAGTAACGGTTAGAGGCGCTCGTTCTTTTATTTTAAGCTTCTATGAAGGCAAAAAGTATTCAAAAGAAGATTTTAACAAGGTAAAGCCAGAACCAATTATTGCAAAGACAGGTGTTATTGATGAACAGTGGGACAGATTGCGTGCAGAAGAAAAGGATATTTGGTCAAATAGTGATCTTCTTGAAGCAGGCAAGCAGTATTCAAAACTTTATGATGCCCAATATAAAGCAATAACTTCCAAAAAGGGTTCAGCAGAATATGCAGAGAAGGCTTTCAATTATGCAATCATATCTTCGTGGGCATATGTTGCTGGGTTACTGCAAAATAATAAGACGAGGATAGAACGACACTATTCCTTAGCTGAAAAAGCAGGAAATGACCCATTAAATGCCAGTGCGTTATCTAAAGCCCGTCATAAGACTGACCCAGAGAACTATCGTGGTTTGGGGACTCGTACTGATGCTAAGGAAAGAGGTAGGCTTGTTGAACTATTTTATGCTCAGGCCGAAAAAGGTGAAGGCATAAGCACAGGCTTAGTAGACTACGCAGTTAAAAGCTATCATGCAAGACTTGCCTTTCTTGAGGCAGAAGAAGCTAAGAGGAAAATCTAATGAGCATACGAACGGCTGACGATTACGCCTATGATTTACTCGAAAAAGCCAAGCGATTTTATGGAAAAGGGAAAAATGAATTTGATGAAAATGGCAAATCGGCATATTATCAGTCGTCTATCATTTTTGCTGTGATGTGTCTCGAAACAACAATTAATAGCATTGCGGATGAGCTATGTATCCGTGATGACTTTTCATTGAATGAAAAATCACTTCTACTGGAGCGAGAGATTTCATTTGACAAAGGGTTGTTTAATTTATCAAGGAAACTAAAGATGAGCAGGCTTATTGACAAGATATCTTTTTTGCTTGCGCGGTTCAATGCAAGGACAGATAAGAGCACCGACGTTTGGTGGGGTCAATTGATGGAGGGCATAAATATCCGCAACGCTCTTATACACCCCAAAACTATTCCTACAATTAGCCCTATACAGGTTGAGAATACTATTTTATCTGTTCTAAAGTGCATCGATGTTCTTTATAGGGCGATATACAAGAGAAAATATCCTCATTACAATAAGAAGACCGTTTCTACTTATGATTTTTAGTAGGTGTATTGTAGTGATGTACCAATTTGCTCATGCGGAAGTTCGAATTGAAACAAATAACCTACTGATAGAATTGTCCAGTGGATATTTCTTAATAAAGCAATCAGACAAAGGCATCGGCTATGGGTTTTTGCTCGTGAGCAATAAATATACATAGGGGACAGGAGGTCAATATGACTGAAACACACTTAGCGGTTTTTAAAGGCAGGAAGATCAGGAAAACAATTCATAACAATGAATGGTGGTTTGTGATTAACGATGTTATTGAATCATTGACTGATTCAAATGATCCGGCTCAATATTTTAAACGATTAAAGCAAAGGGATGAGGAGCTTGCAAAGCTTACTGATAAAGGGGGGGTACAATTTGTACCACCCCTTATGATAGACATAGAAACTACCGGCGGAAAACAAAAGATGTATTGTTGGAACACTGAAGGTATATTTCGTCTTATTCAATCCATTCCCTCCCCCAAGGCCGAACCCTTCAAACTTTGGCTGGCAAAGGTCGGCTATGAGCGTGTGCAGGAAATCGAAGACCCTGAACTCGGCACAAAGAGAACAAGAGCTTTGTATAAGGCAAAGGGCTATTCGGATGACTGGATTGAAAAGAGAATGCGTGGAATTGCCATCCGCGAAGAACTCACCGACGAATGGAAAAAAAGGGAAGTGAAAGAGAAAAAGGAATATGAAATTCTCACTGCCGAGATTGCGATGGCCGCATTCGGGATTACACCGGACAAGCATAAAAAGTTCAAGGGATTAAAACGGGAGAATCTCCGCGACCACATGACCGACCTTGAACTGATATTCTCAATGTTAGGTGAAGCCGCTACAACCGAGATTACAAAGGTTGATGATGCGAAGGGATTTCATGAGAGTAAACAATCCGCTCGTAAAGGCGGTGAGGTTGCAGGCAAAGCGCGGGAAGACCTTGAACGAAAAACTGGCAGGCGGGTTGTCTCGCGTGAGAATTATCTGACTGAACCGGAAAGCCGGAAAAGATTAGAGAGGAAGAAGTAAAAGACGAAACTCAATAAACCCATCCCCCGTACTCCCATTGGTAAGATTCATTGCGGTTGAAGTACACAAAGTTCTCTATCTTCCAGATGGGTTTTTTCGAGCCGAGACGCTCGACCGGGAGGCGGCTCTTTTCGCCCGGATCGCCTGCCCCGTATCCGGTCACCCTGACCATCAATCCGACCTTTCCTGACGCGTCCCTGAAAAGCACGGGCTTGCTGAGTGTTATTGCCTCGGCTTCAGGGACCAGGCTTTTGACATCCTTGTTCTGAAAATATATTTTCGCGGACATTATCCCGTCTTCAACATATTGCCGCGCCTCATCAGTTGATACTTCCTCTTTTGTAACGTTGACGTAATCACACCCCAATAAAGTCACGCCGGAAGTGTCGACAGGGAAAGACATCCCGTGAGACTCGAAATATTCCTCCACTGTATTTTGCGAGCAAGAAAAAATAAGCGCGCAGGAAATCATCACGGTTATTGAGAAGAGTTTTTTAATTGCCTGACCTCCTCTGCGGCCTTGCTGTAATATTCTGAAGACGGCTCAAGATAAGTGAGCGCCGCGGAGAATTTCTCTAAGGCCTTTGCCTTTTGTCCTTCTTTTTTCAGGGACAAACCTGACATGTAGTAATCCCTTCCAATGGCGTTCTTGTGTTTGCCGGTTTTGTACGGGAACAATTTCAGGGCGTCATTTCTCATGCTGATCGCCTTTTCCAAGTCCATTTTGATCTCGTATATTCCGGCGGCGGCATCGAAAGGGTCAAGGTTCAAAGATAAAAGATAGCGCGTATCATCCCCTTTGCCGGGATTATAGAGGCTTATTATTTTCAGCCCCTCAAGAAGAACTTCATCCTGGTTCTGTATCTTTTGTTTTAAATAAAGATCGAGAAGCAGGGCGCGAAGCAGTATCGAGTCCGGGATCGAATAAGCGAGCACTTTGAGCTTTTCGAGTACCACGGGATAAGTGTACGTGCCTCCCATAAAGCGCCTTACATACTCCTCTGCTTCATTTACCGCGCTCTTTCCTTTCAGTAAATTAGCTATCAGTTCGGCTGTTTCAGATAGTCCCTTCCGTATCTCATCATCACCAAGCCCGGTGACGGGAAATGATCTTTGAGAACCAGTGTCATTGCCTTCAATCAAACGGACATCAAAGTTCCACCTGCTGCCTGATCTTGCCACGTCGCCATAAATTGAATAATCCGCTGAGACGGTCTTATTTACCTCTTCTATAAGGACCGGTCGGATGGTCCAGAGTATGCCCCCCTTTTTTTGATCACCCTCCTTCTCGGTCCACAGGAAAGAAGGCTCAACCTCGTAGAGTTTCGTTGTAATGGTTTCAACCGGAACTATTTCAAGGAATTCATATCCCGACAACACCGCTTTCAATATTAAAGGAATACCCTTATCAAGAGTCTGGGAATCCATGTCATTAAAAGGGAAGAGCGCGACTGTGAGCTTTGGAGTGTCAGTGCTTTGCGCATTTAAAATGCGTGCGTGCAGAACTGTGCACAGAAGAATTAAAACTAATAAGAGTATCTTTTCTTTTTTCAGCATTTCGCCAAAACCTCAAACCAGGCGCGTGCTTATCAGCGGCTCAAGCGTTGACACAATACGCCCGTTTTCAAATATGGTGACCCTTCCGGTACTTTCAGAAACCACCACCGCGACCGCCCCGGTCATCTTTGTTATTCCGGCGGCAGCCCTGTGTCTTGAGCCGAAACCCTTCAACTGTCTGGTCACCACACTCCTTGCGTCAAGATGCCTCCCGGCCGCCTCCACAATGCCTGTGTCAGAAATGATAAAGGCCCCATCCAGTTTTGCGAGTTCCTTCATGCTCTCAACAACCTCTGACCTGTTTATCAGTCTTTCTTTGGGCGAATATCCCTTGAACGGGTTGAACACCGCCTGATGCGACAATTGCAGGACCCGCTTCATATCGCCTATTACAAAAGTCGTTCCGACAGGTTTTCCCTCTCTTCCAAGCGCGCCTATATCAAGGGCTATATCGATGACAGCAAGAATTGTCTTGAAGGCTTTATTATGCATTATCGAGCGAGGGTCAAACGGGAAATCCTCGCTCCATGAAAGGGAAAGGTCATGGATCGCGATGGTATCAAGATGGCTCTTGCCCCACGGGCCCAGGACACAAACGACCCTGCTGTCGGTCTGGATGATCTCCTGAGCAACGCCGTGCAGGAATGCGTATTTGATCCGTGAAAACCTTGTCTGGTTCCCCGCCCAACTGCGTATCGCCGCTATCCTGTCTTTTGAAAGGGGGCCCCCCATTTTTAATTCCCTGGGTATTACAAGCACGATCTTGTTTTTTTCTGATATACCGGCCTTTAAAAACCAGCGGCAATCTTTTGCAGTATCAAGGAACAGGAAAACACACTGGCTGTTTGTCTCCCTTGCTATGTCCACGGCATTTTTGATAATTGATATCTTCTGGTCTTTCATAGCTGTGACGGACTTAATTAGAGTCTGTCCATAAATTGCTATTTTTTATTTTTGTCATGCCCGAAGTCCTTAATCGGGCATCCAGAACCTCTTAAGGAGACTGGATTCCCGCTCAACAGACTGCGGGAATGACGGTTTAATGTTCGAGTTTATGGACAGACTCTAATTACCTTGCCCTGGTTTTACAAATATCATAGCACATAACCCCTGTACTGATGCTTAAAATCCCGGCATACTTTTGTATTGCCTAATTGAAACTGAAATTTTATAATAGTGCGTTTTATCTTATCCGCTGCAATAGTTTAAAAAAATGGAGGCGTAATGAGACTTGAAGGAAAAAAGGCATTGATCACAGGCGCGGCCCAGGGCATCGGGAAATCGATCGCGCTGGCAATGGCAAAGGAAGGCGCTGATATAGGGGTAACTGACGTGAACATTGAGAGCGCGGAAAAGACCGCTCAGGAGATCATGGCATTGGGGGTAAAGAGCATAGCTTTGAAACTCGACGTTTCCAAACAGTCCGAGGTCACCGGTTGTTTTGAGGCGTTCGTAAAGGCGGTTGGAGCGCTGGACATACTTGTAAATAACGCGGGGATCACTAAAGACAATGTCCTGCTCAGGATGAAGGAAGAAGACTGGGACGCGGTCATGAACATTAATCTCAAAGGCTCTTTCCTGTGCTGTAAGGAAGCAGTAAAGATAATGGCCAAACAGCGCTCAGGAAAGATAATAAGCATTTCCTCGGTAGTGGCTTTCATGGGCAATCCCGGGCAGGCGAACTACAGCTCCTCAAAGGCGGGACTTATCGGCCTCACAAAAACGATCGCAAAGGAATACGCGAGCCGGGGCGTAAGGGCAAACGCCGTCGCCCCCGGATTTATCCAGACGGCAATGACCGATGTGCTCACTGACGCGGTCAAAGACGAGATGAAGAGGGCCATCCCTCTCGGACAATTCGGAACACCCGAAGACGTGGCAAACGCCGTCATATTCCTTGCATCCAGAGAGTCGGATTACATAACCGGACAGGTGCTGCACATAAACGGCGGCATGTATATGTAAGCAGCTGACAGCGATTGGCCGTAAGCCTTTTTGTCAGGTGAAAAATTTAAGATAAACTTGTATAATGGATTTCTTGTAATTTTAGAACTTAATATGTAAATTCATAAAAAGTGGAGGTGTTTGATGTCAGTTGAAGCAAAAGTAAAGGACATAATTGCAAAACAGCTTGGTGTTGATATGGAAAAAGTAACCCTCGAATCATCTTTCGTTGAAGACCTCGGGGCCGACTCTCTTGATACTGTGGAACTCGTAATGGCCTTTGAAGAGGCCTTTAATATTGAGATCCCCGATGAAGACGCTGAAAAGATCTTGAAGGTCCAGGACGCCATTAAATACATAGAAGAAAAATCAGGAAGCTAAAATACTTACCACAGGGGCAACAGAGTGAGATAGAAGATGAGAAGTTGGGAAATTAAGAAGATGGGAGAAAAAATAATTTCTGTCTTTTCTCAGCTTCATAACTTCTTATCTTCTCAACTTCTTTTTTAAACTCAGTGTTCTCTGTGGTTGAAAAATTTCAACTAAACCAATGAAAAGAAGAGTCGTTATTACCGGGGTGGGCATGGTGACACCTCTGGGCACAGGCACACAAAAATCATGGGAAGGCCTCATTGCAGGCCGCTCCGCGATCAGGAAAATAACCCGCTTTAACGCTTACGGGATGCCGTGTCAGATAGCCGCCGAAGTCCCTGACTTTGAGATCGACCAGTTCGTAGAGATCAAAGAGCAAAAGAAGATGGACAGGTTCATCCATCTGGGTATCGCCGCGGCAACAATGGCAATGCAGGACTCAGGGCTTCAGATCACTGAAAGCAACGCGGACAGAACCGGCGTTTGCGTCGGCTCCGGCATCGGCGGATTGCAGGCGATCGAGAATTACACACAGATACTCAATGAGAAAGGTTTCAGGAGGGTCTCGCCTTTTTTCATTCCAATGACGATAATCAACCTGGCCGCCGGGCAGATATCCATTCGTTTCGGAGCAAAAGGTCCCAATCTGGCGCTTGCGACAGCCTGCGCCACCGGCACTCATTCGATAGGTGAGGCCTTCAGGCAAATACAACACGGCATTGCCGACGCGATGATCTGCGGAGGGACGGAAGCGGTAGTAACGCCTCTCGGCATTTCCGGTTTTGCCTCGATGAAGGCGCTTTCCACAAGAAACGATGAACCTGAAAAAGCGAGCAGGCCGTTTGATAAAGACAGGGACGGCTTTGTCATGGGCGAAGGCGCGGGCATATTGATAATTGAAGAACTGGAACACGCTGTAAGCAGAGGGGCCAGAATCTATGCGGAGCTGATCGGCTACGGTCTGAACTCCGACGCTTATCATATAACAAGCCCCGCCCCCAATGGCGAAGGCGCGGCTAAGTGCATGGAATCAACATTGAAGGACGCCGGGACCAGCCGTGAAGAAGTGGACTATATAAACGCGCACGGGACCTCGACAAAATACGGCGACGAGATAGAGACAACGGCGATCAAAAAGGTCTTCGGGCCGCACGCCTACAAATTATGCGTCAGCTCCACAAAGTCGATGATAGGGCATCTTCTTGGAGCGTCAGGAGGAGTGGAGGCGGCGATCTGCGCGCTCAGCATCCACAACAGGATCGTCCCGCCGACCGTCAATCTCGATAATCCCGACACTGAGTGTGATCTCGACTATATACCTCACAAGGCAAGGCCTCTTGAGATAAATATTGCAATGTCCAATTCTTTCGGTTTCGGCGGAACTAATGCGTGCATCGTCTTCAGAAAATTTAGCTGACTTTGAAAAGGCCATAGGCTACAAGTTCAGGAAGAAGTCTCTGTTAAAAGAGTCTCTTACTCACAAGTCCTATGCCCATGAACAACAAAAAAACCATCCCTCTTTCAATGAGCGCATGGAATTTCTCGGAGACGCCGTACTCGAATTGATCATCAGCGAATACATTTATACCACATACCCGGAATATACCGAGGCGGATCTTTCAAGGATCAAGGCATATGCCGTTCAGGAGGCCACACTGGCAGAGGTCTCAATTGCGATCAACATCGGAGAATATCTCAGCCTCGGCAGGGGAGAGGAAATGACAGGAGGCAGAAAGAAGGCTTCCCTTCTTGCCGACGCCTTTGAGGCAGTGCTTGCGGCGATATACCTTGACAGCAGTTATAAAAAGGCAAAGGAATTTGTCCTTAAACATCTCGCGCACAAAATAGAAGAGCTTACGGTAACGAACTTTATCTTTGACTTTAAAACCAAACTGCAGGAAGTTTCCCAGGCGCAGTTCAGCGTGCTGCCGAGGTATATTATTCATAAGGAAGAAGGGCCTGAGCACAGGAAGACCTTTGAGGTAAAGGTCTTTATCAACCAGGATTTCTTTGGCTCAGGCAAGGGAAAAACAAAAAAGGCCGCTGCGCAGAAGGCCGCGGAGGCAGCTCTGAAGAAGATCAAGAAGACCCATGAAACTGACATATAAAACATCAGGCGTTGACATTGATAAAGGCAACAGGCTTGTCGATATTATCAAGCCGCTTGCGCGCGCGACCTTTTCGTCAAACGTTATAAATGAAATAGGCTCCTTCGGCGCATTTTTTAAAATTGATAATTCCAAGTATCAGAACCCCGTTCTTGTCAGCGGCACTGACGGCGTGGGCACAAAATTGAAGATCGCCTTCATGATGAACAAACATGATACCGTAGGGATGGACCTTGTCGCAATGAGTGTGAATGACATCCTTACAAGCGGGGCGAAGCCGCTGTTCTTCCTCGATTACTTTGCGACAGGAAAACTCTCAACAAAGACCGCTGGAGACGTCATCAAAGGGATAGCAAACGGCTGCAAGATGTCTGACTGTTCGCTCATCGGCGGAGAGACAGCGGAGATGCCGGGGTTTTACAGCGATGGAGAATACGACCTTGCCGGATTTGCAGTCGGTATAGTGGACAAGAACAAGATCATCAACGGTTCCGGGATCAATAACGGAGACATCCTGATCGGCCTTTCATCCAGCGGGCTTCACAGCAACGGGTATTCGCTTGCGAGAAAAGTGTTCTTCGATGTAAAAAAATACGGCCCGGGCAAGCAGATAAGAGAACTCGGCTGCTCCATCGGTGAAGAGCTGCTGAAGCCGACAAGGATCTACGTGAAAAGCGTCCTGAAGGTCATGCAGAATTTCAGCATCAAAGGGATTGCACATATTACCGGCGGAGGGATAACTGAAAATCTCCCGCGAATTATTCCCCAGAGCAAAAGGTTGAAGTTCATCATTAAAAATGACAGTTGGCCGGTCCATGATATATTTCAGCTCATCCAGCATATGGGCAATGTTGAAAAAGCGGAGATGTACAAGACCTTCAATATGGGGATCGGCATGATACTGGTGGTAAATAATTCAGACGCAAGAAAGGTCCTGCAAAAATTCGAAATGCTTGGTGAAAAGGCATTCGTGATCGGATATGTTGATAAAGGCCCTAAGTGTGTTGAATATGTCTGATTAAGCAACGCTTACTCTATTCTTAAAAATTGAAAACCGTGGGGCAGGGAGAAGGTTTTGAATATTGAGTTTCCGTTCAAGAAATTTGAATTCCAATTAATACCTGAAGAACCAATAATCCTTACTTCGTATAAAGGCTCCACATTAAGAGGCGGCTTCGGCAATGCATTCAAAAAAGTCGTCTGCTATACCTTATAAATTTTAACACCCGGTATTTGTTCAAAATGCTTGTCGAGGGTAAACACAGAGAGGTTATGTTCTATGGCAATGGACGCGATAAAAATATCTGATAACGGCAAGGTCACGCCTTTTCTTTTTAAAGAGGCGGAAAGGTCTGCTGATTTTTTCCATAATGGCCTGGACATTTCGAGATATTCCATACCGGACAATGCCTCAGCTATTTGTTTTTTTTCAGTCTCTGATCTTACTCCCTGCAGAAGTTCAAAAAGAACAATGCCGCAGGTCCATACGGAGTTCTTGATTATAAGCGACTCAAGTCTTTTGCCTGTTGGCGATTCCAGCTTGAAGAACTCTATCCATACGCTTGTGTCAGCCAATATCCCTTTACTTTTTTCTTCCATGCTGCTTCTCCCGTTCTTTCTGCGCCTTCATCTCCAGTTCCTCTTCCTTCTGCCAGTCGTAATCAATCTGCACTTTACCTCTAAGCGCAATAAGCTCTTTAACTTTTTTCTGCCTTACAAATGCCTTCATGGCAGTAATGATGGCGTTTGTTTTAGACTTTTCGCCGGAGAGCTTCTGCACTTCGGAAACGAGGTTATCGGGTATGTTTAATGTCGCACGCATATCATGCACCTCCTTAATATGCTATTATTGTATGCAAAATAAAGCCATACGTCAAGAATGGGGACAGCAGATACGAGTGACTGGAATCGGGTGGTGGATGAATTTATTGCTTTAATTTATAATTGACCATGCTTACAATCGGCGTACTTGCCTCCGGCAGAGGCTCTAATTTCCAGTCAATCATCGACAGCATCGGTTCCGGTTTTATCAAGGCAAAGATCGCGGTCCTTATAACCGACAACCCTAACTCGTTCGCGATAGAGCGCGCTAAGAAACACGGCATCGAACCGCTCGTGTTAAGGCCACGAGACTTTTCTGACAAGAACACTTATTACTCTCATATCGCTGAGGAACTGAAAAAGAGGGACGTTGAATTGGTTGTCCTCGCGGGCTTCATGAGAGTGGTCGGCAAGGCGCTCATTGAGCGGTACCGGGATAAAATCATGAACATCCACCCTGCCCTGCTCCCCTCATTTCCCGGACTACACGGACAGAAACAGGCTGTTGATTACGGGGTGAAGATCTCCGGCTGCACCGTGCATTTTGTAGATGAAGGAATGGACACCGGGGCGATAATCATTCAGGCCGCTGTCCCGGCGTATCATGATGACAATGAAGACACTCTTTCGGAAAGAATATTGAAACAGGAACACAGGATATTCCCGTATGCGATAAAACTTTATTCAGAAGGCAGGATCTCGGTTGAAGGACGAAAGGTAATAATCAAAGGCGACAGAGAAGATTCCCTGCTGATCAACCCGCCGCTTTCTTCTCCATAGATTCCCCCGCCTGGTGCATGAACGCCTCAAGCTGTATCTCTGAGCACGTTGTCTCCGCGCCGTCGAAAGCGACGCTGAGACACGGCAAGGACGCGTCCTGTTTGAGTCCTTTCAGCAGGGCGCTGACGATGGTGCCGGGCATACAGCCGAATGGCATTGCGCTGATGATCCCCGAGGCGCCGTGTTTAACGAAATCCACTGCCTTGCCCATGCTAAGGACAGCCTCACCTTCAAAGGAATCATGCAGATACGGAGAGGCGTTTTTCAGTATCTCGGAGGTGGAAGGTTCTTTCACCGTCTTTAGAAATCCCTTAAACGGCTTTGCGAATTTGTGTTCTATCCTGCTTTGAACAAACCTTGTGGCTACCGTGCTAAGTAAATCCTTTGCGAGCTGCTGGGTGAACAGATCATTGCGCAGCCTGACGAGTGATTTCCTCAGCGACATAAGGTTCACATAATAAATCCATTCTTCCACAGGGGCCAGCCACACCTCCCCGCCCAGGGCCTCGATCTTTCTGATAAGGTTTTCATTTGCAAACGTATTGTGCCTGACAAATATCTCTCCAATGATCCCTATGAGCGGCCTTTTCTCTTCACTCTTTTTTAACTCTGAAAAATCCCTGCGCATGTCTCTGAAAAGCGCGTCCATCGCGCCGTTATCGCTCTTCAGGGCCGTGCTTATCTTTTTCAGATACTCCTGGTAGAGGCGGTCTGTCTCGCCTTTATTGATCTCATAGGGCCTTGTCTCATGAAGACATTTCATCAGGAGCTCAACCGCGATGATCCCTCTCCATGCCTGTTTTGTAAAGTCCTTTCCAACCATGCCGAGCACTGTATAAAGGGACTCATCCTGGTTGGGTGAAAAGATCGGGACGTCCGGGAAACCGACCTCATCAAGCACCAGCCTGTGGAAGACATTATATTGCCCGAAACGGCACGGGCCCGCGCCTGACGGCATGAAAAAGGCGGCCCTGTCAGGTTCGAAATCCTTTGACATAGTTTTCTTCACCATATCGCCTGTCGTAATTGCGCAAGGGTAACATTCCTTCCCTGATACATGACGTCTCCCGATCTTGACGGTCTCAGTGTCGGGGAGATTCATTACCTCGGCATCAAGCCCGCACTTCTCAAAAGCGGCCGCAATGCCAAACGCATGGTTCGACATGCGAGGTATATAAACAATTCTCTTATGAAGCGCGGAAGCGCGGAAGCGCGGAAACACTTTCTTTTCTTCTGATGTCTGTTCTCTGACTTCTGACTTCTGTATTCTGGCTTCTGACTTCTGACTTCTCTCTTCTGCCTTCTGCCCTTCGATGCTGTCAAGAAACGCCTCGCATCTTGTGATAACCCCGGCGTCTGCGCTGTGTTCATCAATCTCTATATTCAGATACGGCTTGCCCGCCATGGTCTCATTAAAGAAATGATGTATAAACGAATCAGGTCCGCAGGAGAAATTGCCGATGTAGAGCGCGAACAATTTAGGGTTGTCCTTTATTATCTCGGCGGCCCTCAGGATATTCTGACCGGACCTCCAGTACATGTTGGCCCACCTGCCTGAGATGTCGACAGAATCTAACGGCAAATAGTCCATGGGGATTGAAAACACACCGAGCGCGGCAAGCTTCTTCGGTATCTCAAGATTGATCCCGTTATCAAAGGCATTATAGGGACGGCCGAGAATAACTATCGTCCTTCCGGTTATATTTGCCAGGACCTCCCCGCTGCGTTTTTTTATGGCGGAGGCAAACTCCTTCTGCGCGTGCTCCGCTTTTTCAAGAGCTTTCTTGATCGCGGTCTTTGTTATGTGAAAGGTTTTGAGATACTTAAACAATTCATCTACGAGATACTGCCTTCCCCTGTCATGGTTGATAATCGGTTTTAGCAGTTTTACATTTCTAAAGGCTATCCCCGCAAGATAAGGCATGGTCTGGGCGTATGGACAGGCAAAGCTCCGGACGGATTCACTGTCGGGGTTGAAGTTTATAAAGCTCGGCAGGAAGATCGCGTCGACATTTTTGTCAATCAGGTCTTTTATATGGCCGTGCGCGACCTTGTGCGGGAAACAGCTTTCTGAAAGGATATTCTCGACGCCCTTGTTTATTATCTGCCTGTTCGTGCTGTTTGAAAGTTCAACTTCAAAACCGAGCTCCCAGAGCAGCGTGCTCCATAACGGCAAATGATCGTGGAAGAAAAATATCCTCGGAATTCCTATCCGAATATTATTTGGTCTTTGACTTCTGACTTCTTCATATTTATTGTGCGTCTTTGTGAGCAGCTCTTCTCTTTCAGCAAACAGGTCAGGCATGTTCTGCGAAGAAACCTTCTGCTTTCTCTTGACGTCATATTTTTCGCACCTGCTGCCGTAGTAGAGAGGTTCTTTTTCTCCCTCCACCTGGACCCTGTTGATCTCGCACAAATTATCGCAGCCCTTGCACATGAAGGACTTAATTTCGTAGCTGCTCTTTGAAAGGTCGAACCCCTTGAACCGTGAAGAGGTATCAACCCCCCTGTATCCCCCCTTACTATGGGGGGAATTTAAGGGGGGTGACTTCTGTATTCTGACTTCTGACTTCTGACTTTCCATGTGCCTCTTCGCGATTATCGCCATGCCGATCGCGCCTGTTACGTCATGATGGGGCGGCACGATGATCTCCCTGCCGACATAATTTTCAAAGGCCGCTACAACGGATTTATTGAAGGCGACTCCACCCTGGAAAAATATCTTTTTGCCGACGGCCCTGTCGCTGACAACGCGGTTTATATAATTCTGGACGATGGAGTAAGCGAGCCCCGCGGTCAGGTCTTCTTTCGCGGCGCCCTTCTGCTGTTTTGAAAGGAGAGAATTTTCCATGAACACAGTGCATCTCTCACCCAGGGAACATGGTTTCTCTGACTTAAAAGCGATCTCGGCAAATTCGTTCTTCACTGAAATACCGAGCTTCTCAGCCTGCTCCTCAAGGAAAGAGCCGGTACCGGCGGCGCACGCCTTGTTCATTTCAAAATCAACAATGATGCCGTCTCTAATGGAAATGTATTTTGAGTCCTGCCCGCCGATCTCAAAAATAGTATCTACCTCAGGGTCAATTTCTATTGCTGCCTGCGCCTGCGCAGTGATCTCATTCTTCACAATATCCGCGCCTACAAAATCGGCGATCATATACCTGCCGGAGCCTGTTGTCCCGACACCGCAGATGTTTACCTTGTCTCCGACTTCAGCGCCTATCTCCTCAAGGCCCTGCTTAACGGCCTCAATGGGCCTTCCAGCCGTCATAAGATATCTCTTTGCAAGCAGCCTGCCCTCTTCATCAAGGACAGCAAGATTGGTGCTTATCGATCCGATGTCAATGCCGAGGAATGCGTTTAAAGGCAGTAACGGGGAACCCCAGAAGTCAAGAGGTTGAGAAGTTAAGAAGCTCTTACCTTCCCATCTTCTCATCTTCTCATCTTCTTCCTCACTTCTGTCTTCTGTCCTCTGCCCTCTGTCTTCTGCCTTCTGCCTGAGCGGTTTATGCCCGGCGGTATCGTCTTTCAGGGATTCAATTAATAATTTCAGCTTTGCTATATCAAAAGGATTTTCTTTTCCTTCCTCCATGTCTTTCAGCGCTGCGCCTATCGCCGTCATTATCGCGAAGTGTTCCGGGATTATCAGGTTGTCCGCTGACAAAACTTCTCTGAACGCCCTGACAACCCCTTTGTTGGCAGCGACCCCGCCCTGGAAACTGATGGGCTGAGGCAGTTCCATGTTTTTGCATATGCTCCCTTTGAAATTTCTCGCAACCGCAAAACAGAGCCCAGCGACGATTTCCTCAACAGGCGTAGCTATCTGCTGGAGATGTATCATGTCGGATTTCGCGAAAACGCTGCACCTGCCGGCGATCCTTGGAGGGTGTTTGGATTTCAGAGACATGTCGCTGAATTCCTCAATAGCGAGGTTCAGCCTCTCTGCCTGCTGGTCGATAAATGACCCCGTGCCTGCGGCGCACGCGGAGTTCATGGAGAATTCTTTGATCGCCCCTTTTTCAAGGAGGATGAGTTTTGAATCTTCGCCGCCCATTTCCATGACGGTTTTGACGTCTGGGAAAAATTTCCTGGTTGAATAACTGATGGCGACGACCTCATTTACAGGTTTGATGCCGAACGCGCCGGCAATAATTTTACCGGCTGAACCGGTAACGGAGAGTGACAGGTCCGGCTCTGAAGGCATGGGCGTTATGCCTTTTAGTAATTCATAAGCAGCCGCGAGCGGATTACCCTTGTGCCTGACGTATCTGGTCTCAAGGATATTTCCTGCGATATCCAATATTGCAAATTTTACGCTTACTGAACCTGCATCAAGTCCTATGAATCTCTTCATCAGGGCTTACCTACTTTTTCAAGGCCTTGCCTAATCTTTTTTCAATGGACTTTACTTTTCCATTGATCCTGTCAGGCTTACCTTTTCTGTCGTCGATTGATATTGTCGTATACACGCGGTCTTCAGACTTTAAGACCGTTTGATGGCATTCTTTAATTAACTTCAGGATCTCATTCCAGCTGCCTTCGATAACGGTGCCCATCGGGTTTATTTTATAAGGCAGGCCGCTTTCATCAACTATCTTCAATACCCCGGCAAGCCGGTCGCCTATGCTGCTGCCTGCGCCTATTGGGATTATACTGAATTCTACAAGCATCTTCCCCCCCCTTTTTTTAGAGTTGTCAGTGTCAGTCTTTATTTCCTGACACTGACACTATTCACTGACACTTAACCCTTGGAAAGCTTTTCCTTCTCTTTCTCGTAAGCCTCTTTGCCTGCGTCTATAGCCGTGGAGATAAGTGATTTCTTATCTTCAACATAATGCTTGCCGTGCTCTACCGCGGACGTGACTTTTTCTTTGACCTGCCCCGCATATTCCGTGGCTTTTTTTCTGGTATCGTCGGCAAACTCCTTTATCTTCTCTCTCGTCTCTTTACCCGACTGCGGAGCGGTCAATAGCGCGATCCCGGCCCCTACAACACCGCCTAAAACAAATGCAAGAAGAACACTCCCTGCTGAAAACCCTCTGTCGTCATTCATTGTCTTAACCTCCTTTTTTAATTATTCCCTGCGCCAATACGCTCAGGGCGGTTTTTATTCCGGTCCCAAAACTCGATGTCGTGACCGAAAGCGCTGTTTGTATATTGCGGATAAAGTTGTTTATGTCCCCGATGATCGCCCCGGTCTCACCCACTGCCTTTGTCAAATGCTGTACGTCGCTGATCGACTGGTCCAGCTTTGCGGCGATCTGGTTTGTTTTGTCCACGGTCTCATTAAGCCTGGCAATCAGCGGATTTAATGACGCCTGAGTGGTCCTTAAAAATTCCTCGGCAGCCTTTGCAGTTCTCGTAATCTGCAGGATGGCGGGAATTAAAAACGCCACCAGCACGATCAATGCACCAGCTATGATTCCCCAGAAAAATTGCGTTTGCATATAGCGCTCCTCTTTGTTCTTTATTTATTGATAATGCAAAGGCCTGTATTGTTAGAAAGCATTTTACCAATATAAAGGAAAGGTTGCAAGCGATTTTTTCCGCTATTTTTCACCCGCTGCCGCACTTATTTCTTGACTATTGCCGGGAGAATGATAAAATAATGCTAATCAATTTTCTTTAAAACGGATTATTGGAAATTTCAAAAGAGGTGAAAATAAAATAACTCCTTCCGACGGCAAACCAAAAAATCTGCAGTGGATATTGGCCTTCGCTTTAATGGCTGCCTCCATTTCCTTTCTTTTATGGGGACAGTGGGGCCAGTTCGGCAATGTAAAGAGCGAAAAAGAATACATCATCAATTACAGCCAGTTTTTTGATCAGCTCAATGCGGGCAACATCGTATCCGTCACTATAACTAATTTACAGGTAAGCGGGGAACTGAAAACAGAGACCTCTCTCGCAGTTTCGGGAGAAAAGGAACCGCGGTCCGTAAAATTATTTCAGACCTTCCTCCCGTCCTTTCAGGGAGAAGACCTGATTTCAAGCCTCAAGGAAAAAGGCGTGGCAATAAGTGTAGTGCCTCCTGAGAAAATGTCTCCATTCTGGCAATTCATAACCGGCCTGCTTCCGTGGGTCCTTATTATCGGGGTATGGATATTGATCATGCGCGGCGCTCAACGCGTTCAGGGAGGGCCCGGAGGCCTTTTTTCATTCGGTGCGAGCAAGGCAAAACTGCATGACGTGCAAAAATCGCAGGTGACCTTCAAGGACGTCGCGGGAATGGAGAACGCGAAAAAAGAACTTGAGGAGACCATCGAGTTCCTCAAGAACCCCTCAAGGTTCAAAAGGCTCGGCGCTAAGGTGCCGAGAGGCGTCCTTCTCGTAGGGCCTCCGGGCACGGGGAAAACCCTGTTGGCGCGCGCGGTGGCCGGTGAGGCGGGTGTCCCTTTTTACAGCATCAGCGCGTCGGAGTTTATAGAGATGTTTGTCGGCGTCGGCGCATCGCGCGTCAGGGACATGTTTCAAAAGGCCAAGGCCAACACGCCGAGCATTATCTTCATAGATGAAATTGACTCTGTGGGGCGCACGCGCGGCGCGGGACTTGGCGGAGGACACGATGAGAGGGAGCAGACCCTGAACCAGCTTTTAAGCGAGCTGGACGGGTTTGAGCCGCATCAGGAGGTAATCGTCATTGCGGCAACAAACAGGCCTGACGTGCTCGACCCCGCCCTTCTGAGACCGGGACGTTTCGACAGGCACGTAATAATTGACAGGCCGGGGCTGAAAGACAGGAAGGCCATTCTTGAAGTGCACGTTAAAAACAAGACCCTGTCGGAAGATGTTGACCTCGAAAAAATCGCACGGGGCACTCCCGGCATGTCAGGAGCGGACCTGGAAAATCTTGCTAACGAAGCCGCGCTTACCGCGATAAGGAAGAATAAAGAAAAGATCGATACGGATGATTTTGAAGAGGCGCGTGATAAAGTCCTGATGGGCACGGTAAGAGAAGAATCCATAAGCGACCTGGAAAAACGTATCACGGCATACCACGAGGCAGGACATGCCCTTGTGGCCCATGAGCTTCCCGGGACTGACCCGATCCACAAAGTGAGCATTATTCCGAGAGGCATGGCAATGGGGGTGACTCAACTGCTCCCTGAAGAAGACAGGCATTATTATCCCAAGACATATCTCATGAACAAATTGAGCGTAGCGCTTGCCGGCAGAGTAGCGGAAAAGATCATCTTCAACGACCTGAGCACGGGAGCGCAGAGCGATTTAAAAGAGGCGTCTTCCCTCGCTGAAAAGATGGTTGCTCAATGGGGCATGAGCGACAAGGTCGGGCCGATAAGCTTCGGGCGCGGAGAAGAACATCCGTTTTTAGGCAGGGAGCTGGCGCTTCCAAAACGGTACAGCGAAGACCTGGCATGGCTCATGGACCAGGAGATAAGGAAATTAATAGTCGAGGCTGAGTCAAAGGCAGAAGAGGTATTAAACGCGAACAAGGATGTTCTTGAAAAATTAGCCGAAGAACTTATAAAGACAGAAGTGCTGGACAAAGAAGACGTAGAAAAGATAATCAGGGAATCCAGATCTTAGTGCAGAGTCCTTACAAAATTTTTGAATTCTGACGGCGGGTCGATAATCTCCAGTCCCACGCTGCTTGTCAAATCATCAGGTGAATTATCAATGGCCCACTTAACATGGCAGTTGAGGTTTATTATCTTTCCATTGTTGAGTTCAAGCTCAAGATCGATTTCCTTGCCGGGCACATATTCATTTTTCTTTGCAGGGGCTGTAGTCATGTATATTCCGTCTTCAGAAAGGTTCTCGATAAATACCGAACAGTTATTAGTGCAAGAAATACGTTCGGCCTTTAAATTGACCGTTATCCTCTTTGACCGTCTTTTATCCATATGACCCCTTCCCTTTTTTAGTGGTTAAATAAATTGATGTGTGAGTATAGCAAAACGATTACAAAAATGGAATTGCTTTTTACGTTTCATTGACTTACCAAAATGTCAGCGGCTAAAATAAATAAAATCAACTGGAGGTAACAATGCCTATTTATGAATATATATGCCTGAAATGCAATAACCGGTTTGCCATGCTTCAGAGCTTACACCCTGAGGAAAAGCATACGGAATGCCCGAACTGTTCTTCAAAGGAAGTGAAAAAGGCCATGTCGTCCTTTAGCTGCTCAACCGGACCGGGAAGCGGGTTTTCACCTTCAACGCCTTCTCATGGTTTCGGGGGCGGCGGAGGCTGAGGGTCCCATTGCTGAACAGGCTGTTCAGCCGGACAAAACACATTTCAGCAGATTAGTCTTCAAGCCAGTGCTTGACGCACTCGATTTCATCTTCAGACAATTCCATGATAGGATGGTTTCTTTCTTCAGTCATCATTGTCATGGTTTTATCAAATTGCGGCCTGAAAATTCCGATCGTATCGGCAAATCCCGGGGAAACGGCCCCGCAAAACTTTAATGCGGTCTTAAAGTTTTTAACGGCTTCTTTTTCATTGCCCATCCGCACATAAGCCGAGCCCCTCGCAAAATAAGCGGCCCCGTGATCAGGCTTCAACTCGATGGTTTTGTCAAAATCTGAAACGGCCTTCTTGAAATCTTCTTTTGACATGTAGGCTATCCCCCGGTAAAAGTGCGCGCGCATATTATTGTCGTTCATGTTCACGACCCCGGTGAAATCTTCAATGGCCTTTTCAACCTGTCCTGTCTGAAGGTGAGCAACCCCCCTGCTGAGAAATGAGATCTCCGTTTTCATGCCGGCCTCGATCGCTTCTGTAAAGGCACTGATGCTTTTACTTTTTTTGCCTTCCATAAAAAGCTGCTGCGCTTTATCGAATAAAATCCTCGCGTTTATGTTGGTCCTTCTGTTCAATATATATTTTATTTACCTCAGAGTAGTCAAAGACAGTTCGTTGAATTTACTGTCATACTTCACTTATATCAGATTTAAAAAAATTTGCAACTCCCTGCCGGTCAGAAATAGTGGTTTGTCAAAATCAGTTATAATTATTATGTGACAACAAAACCAGTTCCCAGGAAACCCGCCAACCAGAAAGGCCCTCAGGAGAAACAACCCGCTCCTGTCTGTTTTAACAGGGACTGCAAGCTAAGAAAACAGAAGGCCTGTAAGGGTTTTGAAGGCTGTCCGGGTTTTAAGGGCAAATAGCAGCGGTTTTTCAAAACCAGAGCCGGTACGCGCCTATCCATAAAAGGCATCCTGAGAAGGCTAACGCCTTTTCAAACTTACTCAAACGCTCTGTTCTGATTATGAAATAAAGGCTGAGCGGAGAGGTAAGAAAGCACGCTGTGATGTAAATCCATTTAGGGGACCTCTCCTTCTTAGGCGCATCAGGGAAAAGCGAGCAGAAGGGACACTCAATTTCTCCCTCAAGCCTGTGTCCGCATCGCGCGCACCGGGTTATGCCAAGTATTTCGTCGTGATCTTCGTTGTCCATCTTATAAACCGAATTCAATAAAATACTGATACGGCAATATACATTGTGAGCGTATCACACGGTAACCCGCGTCGTGGAACTCTTTATGGACCGTTTCCTCTGACAACTTGTGCTCCGGGTCCTGCGGGCCTACGGGAATCGGTTTCTTGTGGAAATCCACAACCACTATCCTCCCGCCTGCTTTCAGGCTCTTAGAAAGCTTCTGTAAATATGCGGACCTGTTCTCAATGTGATGGTATGTATCGCATATGAAAACAACATCCACGGAATCCGGTCCGAGCTCAGGGTCATCAGTTTTGATAAGCCTGGCCATATAATTTTTGAGGCCCAGCTTTTTGGCGTCCTGCTCCATATAATTGACCATCGAGGGTTCCACCTCAAGACCAAGGGCCTTTCCGGCCGGGCCGACTGCAACCGCCAATCGCCTGGTAAAATATCCTGTGCCTGCGCCGAGATCGGCGACTACATCGCCCTGTTTCAGGTTAAGGGCCTTTACCACTTCATCGGGTTTCTGCCATTTTTCCCGTTCCGGGTCCTCGAACACCTTGACCCAGTATTGAATGTCGTCAAACCTCTGCTGTGACGCGGGTGTATGCTGTTGCTGCTGCCCGTAAACTGTAAATGAATACGTCAGGAAAAACAGGACGAACATCGTTCCGGTTACTGTCTTTCTTAAAATGTTAAACATAGTTCCTCCTAAAGTGTATTTAGATATGCGATTATGTCTTCCACTTCTTTTCCGGAAAGATAATCAAACGATGGCATCGTGCTGAAAGGCTTCCTTAATTGCTTTTTAATATTTTCCGGAGTTGCCGGAAGTTTGCTTACAGGGAGCTTCGGGTTTTTAAGTATTCCCATTAACCCCGGCCCTACAATAGTATCAGTGCTGTAAGCATTATGACAAAACCTGCATTTTGCGTCAAAAAGGTTTTTGCCTCTTTCGGTGCTCTCAGGGGCTGATTTAATTCCACGTTTAATGGTTTCAATCGGTTTTTCCGTCCTTTGCAGAGCGAATCTTTCTCCGTACCGGCCCGGCCTGTCATGAGATATAACGGTGTCTGATCCAGAAACAGAGAGGGACATGCCTGCCGCAGGCAGCAGGATAAATATTACAGAGAAAATAGTTTTAATAAAACACATAGATATTCAGGCTCCGTAACAAACAAAAAAAGGGAGAGTTGTACAAACCCTCCCTTTAGAAAAATTCATCTTAATAACCGCCTGTTGCTTTTTTCTTCGGCTTCAGGGATTTAATATAGGCAACGATACTCTTCATATCATCGGAGTTAGCATCGATTGCCGTGCCCTTGTTCTGATTCACGATGCAGACGTTCACTGCTTCTTCAAGACTTGCCTGCTTTTTGCCGGCTAAATTGAATTCTTTCTTGTCAGCAGCTTTTTCCAGGCCCTTGCCGTTCATATGGCATGAACCGCAGGATTTTCCGGATGTGCCTCCAGCGAATTTCGCGTCATTGAAAAGGGCCTTCCCTTTGTCCGCCGCGCTTTCTGCAAATGCGAAAGAACAGATTAAACCGACAACCAGCAATGATAACAACATTATCCTGATTGCTTTCATTCCCTCACTCACCTCCTCTCTTTTTTATCATTTAGGGAATTCTAACAAAGAAGGAAATAAGTTGCAACACCGGCCTTTTTGGTAATTTATGATGTGTAATATGATGATATAATTATTAACAACAAGAGGCGGTCACCCGTTCAGAACAAAACCTGAAATCATTTGCAGGAATAGAATATATGGCAAACCCTGTCAGAGTAAATATTTCTAACAGGGTTTATTTAACTATTTTCCTGGTCTCCTGCTCGACCCTCATGTTCGAGGTCTCCCTTACGAGGATCTTTTCAATAAGCCTGTGGTATCACTTTGCTTTTATGGTGATAAGCATAGCCATGCTCGGTATTGGCTCTGCCGGGACTATGCTTTCTGTAATTTCTAAAAGCAGATTTCTTTCAGAATCTATTATCGGCATTTGTTCCCTGTGTGAAGGTGTCGCCCTGCTTGTCTGCTACGCGGGATCAAACAACATACCTTTTGATCCCGCAAGGTTTTCATGGGACAGGGTGCAGATACTTTACCTGTCGTTGTATTGCCTTGTATTGAGCGTCCCGTTCTTTTTTGCCGGCGCACTGACGGCCGCCGTATTCACTTTGCGCAGCGATAAGGCAAGGTCCATCTACTGCTCCGACCTGCTTGGCGCCGGAACAGGCTCTCTTATTGTCCTTGTCATGTTAAGTGTAACGGCCCCTGAATACGCTATTGTCTCAGCTTCGATACTTTGTTTTACCGGGGCGATAATAAGCGGCAAAAGGCATACGAGATCACTCTCATTTCTATTCTTATTGATCAGCCTGCCGGTCCTCGCAATTCATCCTGCCTTTATGAAGGTGAAGATATCTCCTTACAAAAGTCTTTCTCAATATCTGCAACATCCCGGGGCGCAGCGCTTGAATACTTTCTACAGTTCGTATTCCCGGGTGGATACGTTTAAGAGTCCAGCCGTGAGGTTCGCGCCCGGTCTGAGCCTGCTGTATCCTGCACCCCTGCCGCAGCAGATCGGCCTGGCAATAGATGGTGACAGGGTAGACGTCATAACATCAGCTCAGGACAGTTCCACGCTTGAATTTCTTGAATTCCTTCCGTCTTCCGCGGCTTATGAGATCAGCAGGAAAGACAGCGTGTTGATAATCGATCCAAAGGGCGGGCTTCATGCGCTTATGGCAATGCGCTATGATTCAAAAAACATTCAAAAAGTTGAGAGCAACCCCCTGGTCATCAAGATTGTCAAAGACAATTTCAATGAGTTCTCGGGAAAGATCTTTGAAAACAATACAACGACAGGGTATGCCCGCAGCTTTCTTCACTCAAAAGGGAATACTCGCTATGATCTGATCGAAGCATCCATGAGTGATATTTCCGTGGCAGGCATATTCGGGATCTCCGAAGACTACAGCTATACGGTTGAAGCATTTAAACAGTATTTACGCGCCTTAAAAAAAGACGGGATGCTGAGCATCAGCCTTTATCTTGTACCGCCCCCGAGGACTGAGCTCAGGGTCCTCGCAACCATCGTTACTGCATTTGAACAAATGGGCGGAATAGACGCCCGGCAAAACATTGCCGCACTGAGAAGCTGGGACAGCATGACAATAATTTTCAAAAACTCTACCCTCACTGAACAGGAAATCGAACGTCTGAGAAAATTCTCGCGTGACAGACGCTTTGACCTTGTGTACTATCCTGGAATAAAAGAGGGCGAGTCCAATCTATATGTCAAATTGCCTTCGGATGAATATTTTAACGGCTTCATAAATATCCTGGACCCTGAAACACGAGCATCTTTTTTAGATAATTATCTCTTCGACATCAGGCCTGTTTACGATAACAACCCGTTCTTTCATTACTTCCTCAAGATTAAAAATCTAAAGGTCATTTATCAGACAATGGGGCAGAAATGGCTGTACTTCCTGCAGGAAGGATATCTCCTGCCGGTCCTTTTAATAATTGTTGCCATAATAAGTGCAGTCTTAATTATACTTCCGCTCATCTTTAACAAATTATCAGCAAATCACCATGACCGTCATGAACTATCAAACCTGCTTTCAACCCTGGTCTATTTCGCTATGCTCGGGCTTGGATTTATGTTTGTTGAGGTCTCGCTGATACAGAAGTCCATTCTTCTGTTTGAGAATCCGTCGTACTCGGTTGTTATCGTGCTTGCATCCATCCTGGCAAGTTCGGGGCTTGGCAGCATTATCAGCTCAAGGTTCATTAGACTCAGCACCCCGTATTCTCTGCTCGTGGTCTCGTTCTTCATTTTGACCCACAGTGTGGTATACCCGTCATTGGCGGACATGCTGCTGTCTTTTAATTATTTTTTCAAAGTCGCGATAATGTCTGCCGCGATCTTTCCTCTTGGATTTTTCATGGGGATACCCTTTCCCATGGGAATAAGATCCCTTGGTGAAAAAAGTGAAGCATTGGTCCCTTGGGCATGGGCAATAAATGCCTGTATGTCTGTCCTTGCCCCGATACTGACGATCATGCTTGCTCTGATAACAGGGTTTCAGACCGTACTGCTGATCGGCGCACTCGCATATCTCCTTGCTTTTACGGCATTGAAAAGGATGCGAACTTTAAAAATCCCTCCCTAAGAGCGGCTGAGTGTAAACGTCAAACTCAATGCTGTCATTCTCCGGATCCGGTCCCTCTTTCTGGATTGCCCGATCAAGTCGGGCAATGACGACTAATGCAGATGCAATTTATTAAAGAAATTATTAAGTTGTCCGATAAGATAGAAAATATTCAACTATAAAAAGGGCATGGGAAAAAATTAGGAATGTCTGATACCGTTCTGTTTGTAGACGACGATGAATATATTTTAAATTCGATAGACAGGCTTTTTGCCCACAACGGCATAACCATTTTGAGGGCCGCAAACGCAAATGAGGCCCTTGATTTCTTCAGTAAATTAGAGATAGCCGTAATTATCACGGACAACCAGATGCCAGGTATGAGAGGCACCGAGCTTCTTGCAAAAGTCAAAGAGGTCTCTCCTGACACCTTAAAAATATTAATGACGGCACATGGAGATCTTTCTATCGCTGTTGACGCAATAAATAAAGGCGAGGTGTTTCGCTTTATTATGAAGCCGTGGGATGATGACGCGCTGCTCCAGACCGTGCAGGAGTCGGTCAAGCGTTACCAGATCATTAAGTCACTCAAAAGAGATGATGAATCAATACTGCTTTCCCTTGCGCAAACAATAGAGTTAAAAGACGCTTATACAAGGGGACACTGTGAGAGGGTCGCTGAATACGCTTTAATAATAGCTGACGCGTTAAGCCTGTCTGATAACAGAAAAAAAGACCTGTTATACGGAAGCTGGCTGCACGACTGCGGTAAGATAGGAATACCTGAAAGCATACTTAATAAAAAATGTCCTCTTGAACATGAAGAGTTTGAGATAATAAAACACCACCCGGGATGGGGCGCTGATGTTGTAAGGCAGGCCCGGCTGTCAGAGTCTGTTGTAAAAATCATTTTGCATCATCATGAAAGATACGACGGCAGCGGTTATCCGGCGGGTTTAAAGAAAACCGATATACCTCTTGATGCAAGGATTGTGACTGTGGCCGATATATTCGATGCATTAACAAGCGACAGGCCGTACAGAGATAGATATTCTGAAGAGAAAGCAATCAATATAATGCAGTCAATGAAAAGCAATATCCTGGACCCGGAAATCGTTGACGTCTTCCTTTATAATTACCTGAAGATTAAAAAAGAAGATATCTCTCCTGCCGCTTAGCGCTCCTCCCCTTCACTGCCGCCTGTCAGTATCTCCGCTTTATCGAATTTTAATCTCTTCCTTTTTTGTGTATACTTTATAACCATGTAGAATGGCTGCTGAAATGAAAGGCTGCGGAAGAATTTCTATACGACACCTTTAAAAAGCAGCGGGCAAAGAGCAGAGAGCATAGGGTTAGAGGCATAAATACTATTTGCTCTGAAGCAAAAATGTAATAATCCGTTTGTCGATTATAGAAATTCTGGAGCAGACTTTCATTTCAGATGCAAGATAATTAAATGTCGTTACGAAAACGACTGTTGACTTATGAACCATATCAGATGGCAAATAATTTTAGGGTTATCTTTGATCGCGCTGTCCGCGGCGCTGTATCTCATCCACTACGCGATTTTCAGGGATGTTCGTAACACCCTGTTTTATTCACTCATGGACATCGCCTTTCTCCCCATAAACGTCCTGATAGTCACAATGATACTGCACAGGCTCCTGGGCGCAAGGGAAAGGCGCGCCAAGCTGGAAAAACTGAACGTAGTGATAGAGACCTTTTTCAGCGAGATGGGGACTAAGGCGCTTACTTACTTCTCGGCCTCTGACCCTGAACTGGACGACATCAGAAAAAACCTTATCGTCACGGACCAGTGGTCTGATCAGGACTTCATAAGGGTCAGTAACAAGCTTAAAGGCTACACTTACAACGTTGATATTAATAAAGTGGACGTGGCTAATTTGAAAAATTACCTCTCTGAGAAAAGAAGCTTCCTGCTGCGCCTGCTTGAAAACCCCGCCCTGCTGGAGCATGAATCCTTCACGGAGCTTCAACTGGCGATCTTTCATCTCACGGAAGAACTGTCGGTCAGGACGGACATTCAGCAGATGCCGGACACCGACCTGCAGCACATCTCAGGCGACATAAAAAGGGTGTACGGCTTACTCGTCCATCAATGGCTTGACTACATGAAATATTTGAAGGCAAATTATCCTTATCTCTTCTCACTTGCGGTGAGGACCAACCCTTTTGACCGGAGCGCGTCTCCGGTCGTGAGATAATACCAGGAGGAAAAATGACATTGGACCTGAAGGCGTGGACAAGAGACTGGGCGTTAATGAGCAGTTTCTTCAGCTTCGGGGAGATCAACAGGATCTCCGGCAAGCTGAAGAAGCTCAGGATACAGAATGTCGTCTTCTGTTCCTTTGAAAACAGGTTCGCAAAAAGCGGCGGGCTTGCCGCTGTCACCACAAATATCCTGCCTTATTTAAAAGAAATAAACCATGTCCCCAATGTTATCTTAATGACGCCGTTCTATCCTTCAATTATGGACAGTACACAGTTGCAGTCAACGGGAAAGAGTTTCAGAGTTCCATTTAATAATAAGGTCGTCCAGGCTGAGCTATACGAATATACATGGAATTACACTAAACCCCAACGCGGCAGCTTAAAAGAATATTATCTGAAAGCGGAAGGGTTATTTGAAACTTCCAAAAATATAAAAGACCCCTATCTCTACAGTGAATCCGACAAACTGCTCAACGATAACCTGATGAGGGAGAGTTCACTGTTCTTTTGCAAGGCCGTCCCTCTGGCGCTGCAAGAGCTTGGCATACGTGAAAACATTGTATTTCATTTACAGGAGTGGCAAACCGCCCTGCTCTCACTTTCTGCTAAAGCAGCTATGCTGAACGGCACACTGGAATCCTGCGCGACAGTGCAGACAATGCATAATTCCTACGATTCATTCATTCCCTGGGAATCGCTTGCCGGGATCGTAAACGGAAAGGCAAAGCAAAATATCTCATTGTTCCCCGGCCTCGGCGCAACCGCATACCAGATTGGCCTTCAGCTGGCTGATGCCCCGGTAACCACCGTAAGCGAACATTACGCGGAAGAATTTACGACCGACATCCTGCAGACTGAATACTTCGCCCCGCATCTGCAGAATATATTTTTAAAGAGCGGGGTCTACGGAGTAAATAACGGCATGTTCATTGAATTGTCTCCTGAGCTTTCATCCGAAGGGAATCTTTCCATAGATGATATCCGAAAGATCAAATTGAAAAACAGGAAGGCCCTGTTAAAAGTTCTGGCCTCTTACAAACCAAAAGAACGTTTCGGCGAGTTGACGTATAAAGGCAAGACCATTTCCAGGCTGCCTGACAATGTCCCGATCATTGTAATGAGCGGAAGGCTCGATCCCCTTCAAAAGGGTTTTGACATCTTATTGCGCGCGATAGAAAGATTCGCGGAAGATGAGATAAAGGTTGTCCTTACCCCTATGGCCACCCGCCGCGCGGACCTTGATTGCTTTTACGAGGCAGCGTGTAAATGCAAAGGGAACCTGACCGTGTTCGCCGGGAGGATGGAAAAAGGGTTCAGCGAGCTGCAGGCTGGAGCAACATTCGGATTGATGCCCTCAATATATGAACCGTTCGGCGCGGCAGTGGAATACATGGCAAACGGGACGGTGAACATCGGCAGGTCCACCGGCGGACTGGTAGACCAGATCGATCTGAAATGCGGATACCTCTATAAAGAAGACGCCGTCTTTTACACCCTTGATAATATCAGGGACTTTGTTGAAACAGCGGACATTGTGCAGGCGAGAAAGGCAAACCCGTGGGCGCTCCGCATGGCCGATAGTTTATATGAGGTCCTGAAGAAGGCTGTTAACGTATATCGGAACAGCCCGGACCAGTATTACAAATTGGTCCTTAACGGCCTCAGGAAAGTAAACAACTTCAATTGGGAGACAAATGCCCGAAAATATTTCCAGGTCTATGAAAAGACCCGTGGCGTTTGAGGGTCCACCACTGCTTATTTCCTTTTCCCCGCTTCGCCTGTCATAGGCACAAATGCAACTCCGCCCATCTGCTCTACTTCGAGCTCGCCTTTGATCTTTGATACAAGCGTAAGCGTCTGGTAATAAAGAGTGCTGCCGAGAGGGATGATCAGCCTGCCGCCATCTTTCAACTGCTCAATAAGCAGCGGAGGTATATGGTTGGCGGATGCTGTAATGATAATGGCGTCAAAAGGCGCGTACTCTTCCCAGCCGAAATAACCGTCCGCATGTTTTGTCCTGATGTGCTTATAGCCGAGGTCAGTGAGTAGTTTCGAGGCCTTTTTTTGCAGCAGTTCTATGATCTCAATGGTATAAACTTCCTTTACCATCTCCGCGAGGACCGCCGCCTGATACCCGGAGCCTGTGCCGATCTCAAGTACCCGGTCTGAAGATTTAAGCTTCAACGCCTCAGTCATGAGCGCCACAACATACGGCTGAGAGATAGTCTGTCCCTCACCGATCGGGAGAGGGTGGTCATCGTACGCGCTGTTTCTAAAAGGGGAGGCAACAAAGTGATGTCTCGGTATCTTCGACATCGCGTCGAGGACCCTCTTGTCCTTTATGCCCCTTCCCGCAAGCTGGGCCTCTACCATTTCCCGTCTTGAAATTGAATATTCGTCAGCAGCGGAGTTAGAGACGAGAAAAAAGAGCGGCAAAACAACAATGGGAATGATCCTCAACCTGTCCATACAACAATTATCTTCCATAATCCTCACATCGTCAATAAGAAAGAGGGAAAATAAAAATCCCCCTTTGGAAAAGGGGGGGCGGGCATCCAGTCTTTTTAATAAGTCCTGGATGCCCGATTACTAACTTCGGGCATGACGAAAAGAAAAAAAGACAGACATTATTAAAGCAAAATTCTACGGCTTCCAGTGTTCTGTAAACTTACCGCCTTTTGTGATCCACACAACGTAAGGCGCAACCGTGACATCGCCTTTGGAATCAAACTTTATATTGCCAAGCGCGCCGTTAAATTCCATGGAATGGAGTATATCCATAATGGCTCTGCCCTCAGTTGTCTTAGCGGCGTCTATGGCCTTCAGCATAATGTTTCCTGCGTCATAAGCGTAGATCGAATAGGGCCCGATCTCACCGAATTTTTTATTGTACTGCTCAATGAATCCCTTTGCGCTTGGGATGTTGACGGGATCAGGGCTGAATGTTATATAAGTCCCTTCTGCGGACTCTGCTCCCGCGATCTCGATAAACTTGGGGTCAATGATGCCGTCGCCGCCCATAAAAGGGACTGTCATGCCGAGCTCGCGGGACTGCTTCACTAAAAGCCCACCCTCCGGATAAATTCCCCCGAAAAATATCAGCTCAGGTTTCTTCTCTTTGATGGAGATCAGAACGGTCTTGAAGTCCTTGTCTCCCTGGACAATGCCGCCGTAATAAACGACTTCCGCTTTATCGCCAAGGAACTTTTTGAATTCATCGGCAAGCCCCTGCCCATAGGTGGTCTTATCATGAATGACGGCAACTTTTTTTACTTTAAGCTGGGAGACCGCAAAATCGGCAGCGACCTTTCCCTGCTGGTCGTCCCTGCCGCACACCCTGAATACACCGTGATAGCCTTTTTCCGTAAGCTGGGGATTTGTAGAGCCCGGGGATATCATCGGGACGCCCGCGCGGTTGTATACATCAGAGGCGGGAATAGAGCAGCTTGAGTTGAAATGCCCGATCACTCCGGCCGCGCCTTGCGTTACAAGTTTATTGGCAACCGAAACCGCCTGCTTGGGGTCCCTCTGGTCATCCCCGATTATAAGCTCGATCTTTTTGCCGAGGACACCGCCTTTGGCGTTCCACTCCTCCACTGCAAGGGTCACTCCGTTCTTGAAATCCATTCCCATCTTTGCCTGGTCGCCTGTCATCGGACCGGCAATGCCTATCTTGATCACATCTTCACCTTTCTTGACACAACCAAGCATGACCAGGATTACAAGTGAAAGCAGTAATAATCTTCTTACCATTTTTCCCTCCGTGTTTTTTTAAATTTAAAACAGTCTACTTCGTACAGGCATGGCGAAACAACATGTTGAGCAATACCTTATTAAAGCCGTCATGAGTTATTTTTTTAACCCGTTACGCATTACGCATCACGCATTACGTCTGGGCCAACAGATTCTAACAAAAATCAATTTTGCTTACAAGAAGTTTTCAGCCCTGCTTAAGATACGCCCTCCTCTTTCCCTCTTCAAATCTCTCTATCGCGTATCTCAGCATCGTCCTCGGCATTGCCTTGTAATGTTTTTTTAAAAATGCCTCTTCTTTGGCCTGATCTCTTTTACCGACTTCTCTGAGCATCCAGCCCACAGCCTTTTGAATGAGGTCGTGCCTGTCGCGCAAAAGTATTTCCGCGATACGCAGCGTGTCTTCAAAGTCATTCTTCCTGATAAAAGCAAAGGTCGACATGACGGCGATCCTTCTCTCCCAGAGACTTTCCGAGTTTGCGAGTTTGTAGAGGACACCCCTGTCTTTATCAATAAGATAGTCTCCTGAAATATTCGGCGCTGAGAGGTCTACGAGGTCCCAGTTGTTTATCCGCTTTGTGTTGTTAAGATAAAAATCATTGATGGCCTTTTTCCCTTCATCACCTGCTTTTCCGTATTTAATGATCAGGATGAGAAGGGCAACAAGCCTCTCCTCGTGAATCTTGCTATGAAGCAGTTTTTTTATTTCACTTAATGGCAGGTCAGGATATTGCTTTGCGACCCTGCGCTGTTCAGGCACTTTAATTCCGAGGAAGACATCTCCTTCGCCGTACTGTCCCTTCCCGGTCTTAAAAAACCGTGAAAGTATGTCAGCCTTCTCCGGGCTTGCGAGTTTCCTCAAATCTGTTCTTAACTTTTTAAGCATAGGCTTTGTGTTCAAAGCAGGTATGATTATACCATTTCCGTTCTCAGCGCTTTATATTTTCAAACCTATAACGTTTTGGTATACTCAGAAATAAGATGTATAAAGAGGAGCAATAACATGGGGAAGATATTTTTTTGCAGAGACCTCGGAGTGTCCTGTAAGTGGGGTTGTTCCGGTGAAACAGATGAAGACGTCTTAAGGCAGATCATGGCCCATGCCCTGGAAAAACACGGTTGTAAAGAGATGACGGAAATGATGCTTGAAAAAATAAAGGCCAAGATCCGCGAGCAGGAACCAACCGACTAAGGCAGGTGGTCGCAGATCATTCTCCAAGATACGCCTTCTTTATATCCGGGTCATCGAGAAGCTCTTTCCCCTTCCCTTCTTTTACGACCCTGCCTGATTCAATGACATATCCCCTGTGCGCCAATCTTAAGGCCGCCTTTGCATTCTGCTCGACAAGCAGTATTGTCAGCCCTTCGGCATTTAGTTCTTTTATAGTCTTGAATATCTTGCTTACTATGATCGGGGCCAATCCGAGAGAAGGTTCGTCAAGCAGAAGGAGCTTGGGTCTTGACATGAGCGCCCTTCCGATCGCGAGCATCTGCTGTTCCCCCCCGCTCAATGTGCCGCCGAATTGTTTCTGCCTCTCTTTAAGAACCGGGAATAGCGAGAAAATATATTCCAATTGATTTTTGATTCCTGTCCCCGTAGGGGCGATTCGCGAATCGCCCCTACTTCTGACTTCTGACTTCTGTCTTCTGTCTTCTAAAAACGCCCCCATTTCAAGATTTTCCCTTACCGTCAATTTAGGGAATATCCTTCTGCCTTCCGGTACCTGCGATATACCTCTTGAGACGATCTCATGCGGGGGCAGGTTGTGGATCTCATTACCCTCAAAAAATATCTTCCCCTTTGAAGGACTGAGTATCCTTGATATCGTCATCAGGGTAGTGCTCTTGCCTGCCCCGTTACTTCCTATGAGACTGACGATCTCTCCCCTGCTGATCTCAAGGTTTATCCCCTTGATCGCCTCGATGCGTCCATAAGATGTGTGCACACTTTCAAGTTTAAGCATAATTAATGTTTCGGACAGACTCTAATTATATTAATGCCGCGTTAGATTGTAAACACGTTCATAATTGCATGTTCGAACCATCTCATAGTAAAATCCATCTATGCCTAAAGCAGTAGCGCTATATTCAGGAGGCCTTGACAGCACCCTCGCCATACTCGTAATGATGAAGCAGGGCATTGATGTCACGGCCATAACATTCCTAAATCACTTCGGCTGCGACATCAGCGACAAATCATCCTGTTCAAAAGACCCTTTTGCCGCGTCAGTGAAATTCGGTTTCAAGGTAAAGCTTTCACATCTCTCGGATAAGTTCCTCGACATAGTGAAAAAACCACAGCACGGACATGGCAAGAATATGAACCCGTGCATTGACTGCCGGATACTGATGCTGAAAGAGGCAAAGCAGATGATGGACCTCATCGGCGCTGATTTCCTTGTAACAGGTGAAGTGCTCGGACAGAGGCCGATGAGCCAGAGGAAAGATTGCTTCCCGATGATCGACAAGGCAGCCGGCGTGAAAGGACTGGTGGTGAGACCGCTAAGCGCGAAGTATCTTCCGGTCACAATCCCTGAAGAGACAGGCCTGGTCAATCGTGACATGCTCCTTAATTTCACCGGCCGTTCGAGAAAGCCGCAGATGGCGCTCGCCACTGAATTCGGTTTAACGGAATATCCCATGCCCGCAGGCGGATGCCTCCTCACAGAGCCGATCTACTCTTTCAAATTGAAAGACCTTCTAACCTTCAACGTCAACCCTGAATACAAAGACATAAACCTTCTGCGTGTCGGCAGGCATTTCAGGTTCTCTCCTGAATGCAAAATTATTGTGGGAAGACATGACCAGGAAAATGAGATCATCAACTCAGTCGCCGGCCCGGATGATTATCTGCTGAGAGTCGACGGCGTCGGCAGCCCCCTCGTTATCCTCCGGGGCAAAGTAACAGATGAAGCGCTTACAGCGGCAGCCTCATTGTGCGCGAGATATTCCGATGCAAAGAAACTTGATGAAGTTGATGTGACGGTTTTACTCGGAGACAAAACCTCCCACCTGAATGTTCAGCCTGCGGATAATGAGTTGATTGAGTTGTACAGGATTGAGAAGAAACCGCCGTTGAGTTTGTCATCGAGGACTTGAAGGGGAAGCCAGTTCCTTATTTTTTGCTCTTAACTCTCGAAGGTGCTTCCCCGGATGTCATCATAGGGATTGCTTAAATGTTTAATGAAGGTTTGACCCCGGTTGTCTCGTTTATTATTGAAATTATCTTCTTACCACAACTTAATAAATAATCATAAGATATTATTTGAATATGGTTTAAGTTAGAGTTCAACATTCGCAGTGCTTGGAATTGGGCATCTTTAAAATTATTTGTTCTACCTGCAATAATTTTTATTCGCGGTCTTAATATTTTCACTTTGTGTTCTTTTTCTAAATTAAGTTTATAGTCATCCATTTTTTCTAGATAGAACAAACATTGTCCGATAGCTTTTGATAAATCTGGTGATGGGTAGTAACTGTTATGACTTAAGTCATGCTTAAAAATCTCATAATCTAATCTTGGTCTTTTTAGTTCTATTAAATCTAAAAAGCCATCAATTGATTCCATTAATAAATCTCCTTCACTAAACAGTGCTATTTTTCTTGCATCATGTTTTTTTATATATTCAACACCGAATACCCATAAATTTTGTTCAATCCAATTCTGAAAAATCTTTTCAGGCTGATTCGCCATATAAGATTTCAGGCTATCATAATTCTTTATTTCCTCAACAATATTGCCTGTTTCTTCTATAGAGAGTAGCTTTTCTAAATTATCTAATTCTGTTTGGTAAATATTGTGCCTATGTGTTGCAAATAAGTTTGTTAATTCTATTTCTGTTAAAGAAGAAAGAAGATTTGTAATCTTGTCATCTTTATTGAGTTTATCCAATAATATTTTTAACACTTTTGGATCAATCTCTTTTAGGCCATTAAATATAGATAGAATTTCATCTGTTGTTTCGATAATCTTAATTTGTTCAATTCCCCTTTTTTCCGTAGACGTATTAGTTGCTTTTTGAGAATTAAGCAAATCTAAAATTTTATTTTGAGCATCAGGAGTAAAACCTCTAACAACTTCAACTATATTTTTCTCAGAAGCATAGGTCCTAATAAATTCATCCTTGTCTGTTTCTGTAAGGTTAATATCCTTGATGCTAAGATTTTGACCAAGAAACGCTTTTAATCTACCACCTGTTTTAGTTCCTATAGTTTTACAAAAATCACAATAGGAAACCATGTTTATTAAAAATCCTTGATCAATCTTTTTAATTGGTTTTACGTTCTCATCCAAAGTAATGAAAATGTTCACTTGGGAATTTTCTGTTAGAAACTGCAACATATTTTTATGGAATGGAAATTTTGTTGTTTTTCTTTTATGTCCAAAGTGGTTATGAAAAGAATACTTTTCATCAAAGAAAAGACTTTTCCCATCTTCGTATATAACTTCTTTAAAATCAGCGTAATTGACTGTTATGGAATCCAAGATATTTTCACTCTCTTCACGCAAATTCTCTTTAAATTTAGAGGGACACATTCCATATCATTTGTCCACTAACTATGCCGCCAACTTTTCTCTTACTTCTTCCCAGTTACGCCAAAGATCCCGAACGCACATAATCAATTCACCCTCCATCACTCAACTTCAAAAATATCATACGTAAATACATCAATAAAGCGCAACAGATTTTTCAGCTTTCAGCCTCTCTCTTAAACCCAATCTTCTTCCTCTCCGGCGGAGACATCAATTGCCTTATCGCATCAAAGACAACCTTGAATTGTTCATCATATTTCTTTTCCAGCGATTTCATTTTTCTTGCAAGTGCGGCATTGGAAGCAAGTATGCTTCGGATTTTTGTAAACGTTCTCATGATTTGTTTGTTTACCTGAATTGCTCTTTTGCTGTTTAATACGCTGGATAGCATTGCAACCCCATTCTCGGTAAAGGCATACGGGGAATATTTTATATTCTGTCCACGCTTCAAGGTGCCAAATAGGTACCTTGAAAGTTTAGTGTATTCATCCCTCGTCAACTGAAACATAAACTGGATTCCCGCTTACGACATGCGGGAATGACGGCATTCAGGGGCTTGGATATTCAAGCAGCCAATTCTTCCCTCAACTCTTCTCTCTTACTCCAAAGAACCGGACTCACATCATAATTCTTAAGAGCGTCCAGCACGGACGCTGTCGGTGCATGTTCCGAATCATTTAAAAAAGCATATGCCCGTGAGTTGGCCGGGCGTACTTCTTTTGTATCGATCCAGGAAAAGGCCACTGCCTGGGCCGTATCACGGCTTGGCCTGTTTATTGTCTGAAGAATACGCTCCGGCTGTTTTTTAGATGCGGGGATAACGAAATCGAAGAGATGGTCATAGCCGCTCTTACCAGTGAATTTAACTTTTGGAGTATAGCGTATCTCGCTTAAATCCAGCCATGCAGAAACATCTTCAAGAAAAAGACTTGCGACCATAGGGACAGCTAAATAGAAAAGATCATTTACTGCCAGCATGGCCTGTACCAGATTATGTTTCCTCAAGGCAAAAGTGTCCGGTGAAGCATGCACAATTAGCTCATCATTAATTATTTTAACGCCGAAGCCGTTCAGCGTCAGATTCAGGAGATCTTTACGTTTTTTAGTTTCCAATTCGCAGCCGGAAAGGCGAAGGTCTTCAATCGTGTATCCGTCATCCGTGATAACGAAGTTCCCATTTTCACGTTTGACATATATCTGCATGTAATCATTGTGCCTGTCTAAATAAGGAGTGGTTATTTCAATCCAGTCCTTAACCTGGCGAAGCGATGTCTTGTCCTTCAGCCATAACAGATACTGGTCTAATAATTTCTGAACGTCATCAATCATGTAAACAATCCTCTTTCGATAACTGGCGGCTCTTTAATATTACAAAATTGCATGAAATCATTCAAAGTTTGCCATAAGTCAGATATATTGGGAAACTTATCAGATGGTACCGGAATAGCCCATTTGTCACCAAATGCTTCTCTGTAGATGTGCAGATGAGGTGATGGAATTTCTTCACCATCAGGATTGCGGTGCGGTTGCCCTCCGAAATCTATACGCACAAGCACAATTATCTGGCGTGCCCTGTTCTGATATTTCCCTCTAAGAAGATCGATCCTGCCCTTGCTTATATCAAGGAAGAAGTTCTCTCTCTTGTCAGCAGAAGTCAATGGAATTGATATTGTCCCTCCAAGAGAAGGATAATTCCAATTGTCATCATTTAATCTGTGCTTATCAATTGCAATCAATGCGTCAGCTTCCGATTGTGTAAGATTTATTTCAGCCATTGTTCCCCCATTTCAAAACTGAAATATCATACGCAAACACCGCGATAAAGCGCAACAGATTTTTTGTTCATGAGGTGAATTCAAAGAAACTGGATTCCCGCTTACGACATGCGGGACGGCATTCAGCATCCTGTATATTTAGAACCTGTAAACATCTTTACGGTGTCGGGTTTCAAACCCGCCCTGAACAAAAGTGCATTAAAATGGACTCAACCGTAGCAAAATTAATACACAATTCATTATTTGGAAGCAGGTGTCATCTTTTTTTGTAAATAAATTTAGCTTGTAAATTTAGATGGTTATCATTGCATGAAGTTCATGGAATATAAATTGCTTTAATAAACCTATTTGGCAAGAGCAGGAATGATACCTGCTGGGGTGAATAATATCTTAATCCATTAACAAAATATACTGCTTGAGCAGGACGTGGAAGATACAAAAAGGCAGCGGGGAATGAAAGGAGGTCTCAAAATGTAAAAGCCCGCGACTATGTGATTTGCTGTTAAACAAGATCTCTAACAATGAAGAAAAAACCATTTGGAGGGAGAGAATGAACATCATAGCAAAGAACATAATGTTAATGGGATGTACACGTTTTGCGTCAAAGAACAACTGGGTGGAACGAAGCACAAATGGAAGGGATATCGCTAATAAATTATTGAGGAGTCGATTAACGGGCATTCCCGTTGTCGATGATAAAGAACGCAGGAGAGTTATTGGTATCATAACTGAGATAAACCTCATAGGGATATTCAGAGAGGGGATGGACCCCATCAACTTTACTGCGGACAGAATAATGTCGGGGGTCCCAAAGACTGCTGACATTGATACGCCGGTTGAAGAGCTGATAGATATAATGGTCGAAAACAATTTCACGGTAATCCCCATTACAAAAAACGATAGACTTGTCGGAGTAGTGGACAGATGTTCGCTGATGGATTTTTTCGTCAGCCCTTGCACAGAGAGATATGCTACGGCGATAGGGAGTTAGTATTATTTTTTTTAGTTGCGGTAGTATCGAAAAGGGGCGCCTGAATATTCAGTCGCCCCTTTTTTAACAAATGAAACTCTACAACCTTACCGGAACACCTTTGGACTTCAGATATTCTTTTGTCTCTTTGATCGTGTATTCCCTGTAGTGGAAAATCGATGCGGCGAGGGCGGCGTCTGCTTTGCCCTCAACAAGCCCTTCGCGCAGGTGTTCAAGCGTCCCTACCCCGCCGGATGCGACAACTGGAATTGAAACCGCCTCTGCAATCGCGCGTGTCAGTTCAATATCATAACCGTCCTTTGTTCCGTCCCTGTCCATGCTGGTGAGCAATATTTCACCGGAGCCGAGATCTTCCATCTTCTTCGCCCATTTCACGGCGTCAATGAGTCTCATCTTCCTGCCTCCGTGTGTGGAGATCGCCCAGGTCAAGGACAAGTGAGAAGTGGGAAGTGAGAAGTGGGAAGCAGGCAATTCAAGCCTTACATCATTTAGAAACGGATCGTTGAACCAGGGTTCTTCGGGTTCGAATGTCATGTCCGCCCTGAGCCTTTTTGCGTCAACGGCAACAACAATACACTGGCTGCCGAACCTCTCAGCAGCTTCTCTTATAAAGTATGGATTGACAACGGCTGTGGTGTTGATTGAAACCTTGTCGCAGCCAGAATTAAGAAGGTTACGGATGTCATCAAGTGTCCTGATACCGCCGCCGACAGTCAGCGGCATGAAGACGTCGTTTGCGGTCCTTGCGACAACATCGAGAATGGTTTTCCTTTTTTCATGAGAGGCCGTGATGTCAAGGAACACGAGCTCGTCAGCGCCCTGCTCATCATAATACTTCGCGTTCTCGACAGGGTCGCCAGCGTCGACAAGATTCTTAAAGCTGACGCCCTTTACAACCCTGCCGTCCTTAACGTCAAGACATGGTATGATTCGTTTGGCCAACATTCTAATTGCCTTTAGTAAGCCCTATTGCTTCCTTCAAATCCACTGTCCCGGCGTACAATGCTTTTCCTGTGATCACGCCCCAAAGGTTTTTTATCTGCATGAGATTTTTTATGTCTTTAATTTTAGCTACGCCTCCTGAGGCAATGACCGGTATGCTGACAGCGCTGACCATCTTTGCCATTGCTTCAAGGTTGGGCCCCGTAAGCATCCCGTCTCTTTCAATGTCAGTGTAAATAATTCCCGCAGCGCCGTCATCCTGCATCTTCTTTGCAAATTCAATCGCGTGAAATTCGGTGACCTCTTCCCATCCCCTGATAGCTACCTTGCCGTCTTTCGCGTCGATGCCTACGAGCACTTTGCCGGGGAATTTCTCACAGGCCTTCTTTATCATGTCGGGGTTTTTCGCAGCGGAAGTCCCGATGATCACCCTGTCAACGCCGAGGCTGATAAGTGTTTCCATTCTTTCGAGGTTCCTGATGCCGCCTCCGACCTCGATCGGGATGTCGATTGCTTTTCTTATTACCTTGATCTCTTCGAGGTTCTTTTGCTCGCCGGTGAATGCGCCGTCAAGGTCAACGATGTGAAGCAGCTCGGCCCCAAGCCCGACCCACTGCTTTGCCATTGCCGCAGGGTCGTCTGAATAAACAGTGACTTCTTCCTTCTTCCCCTGGAGAAGCCGGACGCACTTGCTGTCTTTAAGATCTATCGCAGGTATAATAATCATCGTATGAGTATATCAGATAGGTTTTTTATCAATCAACAACGGGTCCTCTGCTCCAGCCTCTTTAAACCCCTTCGCCCGGAGCAAACAACTGTCGCAACTCCTGCAAGGGGTTAGGGATTGGGGATTAGGGATTGGGTCATAACAGCTCCAGGTCAGGGCATAGTCAACGCCCAGCTCAATTCCCTTTTTAATAATCTCGCCCTTGGTGAGTTTTATCAGAGGGGCTTGAATTTTGAATCTGCTTTTCCCTTCAACAGACGCCTTTGTTGCGAGGTTTGCCATGTCTTCAAATGCCTTTATGAACTCCGGCCTGCAGTCAGGGTATCCGCTGTAGTCAATCGCATTAGCCCCTATAAAAATATCCTCTGCTTCCAAAACCTCCGCCCACCCAAGAGCAAAGGAAAGGAAAATCGTATTGCGCGCCGGAACGTAAGTTATGGGGATTGGGGATTGGGGATTGGAGATTGGATATGAATTGTCTTTACTAATCCCTAACCCCTGATCCCTAACCCCTGTTTTAGGCACCTCAGTATCACTCGTCAGCGCGGAGCCGCCGATGTCCCTGAGATTAATATTTATGATGAGGTGTTTTTTGGCACCGAATTTTTCCGCATTCAGGCGGGCCATTTCCAGCTCTATCTTATGCCTCTGTCCGTAATCAAAACTCAGGGCGTAGACCTCAAACCTCTGGGCCTTTGCTATTGCCATTACGGTTGTCGAATCAACCCCGCCGCTTAAAAGAACGACTGCTTTTTTCATAGTTTCATTTATCCGCAGATTACACAGATGACACAGATTAATAAAAATAAATTTAAAGTTGATACATAATCATCATTATTGATCTGCGAAATCTGTGGATTTATTTCTTCTTCCCTATCTTTGATTCTGTTCCCTCAAGGAGTCGCTTCATGTTCTCCTTGTGTCTGAAGACTATCAATATGGCAAGCAAAATTCCAAATACAATTTTAGCTTTTGAGTAATCCAGCAGTGCGAAAGTGACCGGCAGTGCGCTTACCGCGGCAACTGCCGCAAGAGATGAATATTTTGTAATGAAAGCAGTGGCGATCCAGAGCAGCAGTGTCACAGCCGCTGATGCAGGACTGTACGCGGCCAAAACTCCGAATCCGGTTGCAACACCTTTGCCGCCTTTAAAGGAAAGAAATATCGAAAATATGTGCCCGGCTACAGCCGACACTCCCACAAGCCCTCCCCAGAAATCCAGGGCATTCTGAAGCATCTCCGGGTCGTCGGTAATTTTAGCGGCAATAATATAATTGCAGATCAAAACAGGCCCCGCGCCTTTAAGCGCGTCACCCAATAATGTTAACAGCGCGGGCCATTTGCCTGCTGTCCTTAGTACATTGGTTGCGCCGATATTTTTACTCCCCGTGGTCCTGAGGTCTATCCCTTTTTTCCTTGTCACAAGGAGGCCGAAAGGAATAGAGCCTATTAAAAAAGCAGCGGGTATTAACAAATATAAGGCAGGGTAAATCAAAAGAGGCGGGGCCGTCATAGCCGTTTCCAGAAAGTTATGAAATACTGAATGCCGGATATAACGCCTAAGACCATTGCTATCCAGAGCAATGAAATCCCGACAGCGTATAGATCAAAAGGTATTAATGTATTGTCTATAAACAAAACAAGAATCGATGATATCTGAGCGACCACTTTTATCTTGCCGCCCATCTCGGCCGGTATCACGATGTCCTTTGAAAGCGCGGCGAACCTCAACCCGGTAACTACGAATTCCCTGATGATAATCACTATGGCTATCCAGGCGGGGATGATGCCTTTATCAACGAATATTATCAGCGCTGATATGACTAAGAGTTTGTCCGCTATCGGATCGAGGAGAATGCCTAGCTTTGTTACCTGCTGCGATCTCCTCGCGAGATAACCGTCAAGGAAGTCGGTCATTGCCGCGACTGCAAAAATTATCGCGCCGAACAAGGGGTCCTCTGAGGCGATAAAAACGAACGGGATGATTATTACTATCCGGCTGAATGTGATAATGGTAGGAACGTTAACCAAGAAACTCTCCTGCTACCCTTTCCCATAGACCTGATTCTTTCAGGATCAGGTCAGTAAATTCTCTCACGGCCCCTCTGCCGCCGTTCTTTTTCATTATGAGGTCCGCGTATTTTTTGGTCCCTTCGTCCGCGTCGGCAGGCACGGCTGAAAGCCCCGTCCTTTTAAGAAGCTCGACATCAACGATATCATCGCCCATGAAAGCTACGTCCTCGTCCCTGTAATTGTATTTATCAAGCAATTGTCCATACACGACTGATTTTCTGAAGACCTTCTGATGCACCTCGGCAATGCCAAGCTCAGCGGCCCTCAGGTCAACCACTTTGGATTTTCTTCCTGTAATAATTGCGACCTTTATCCCGGACCTTTGCAGCATCTTAATGCCGTGACCGTCCCTGACGTTAAATCTTTTAAATTCGTTGCCCTCGTTATCAAGTATAATACTCCCGTCCGTCATGACCCCATCAACATCGAGTATCAGAAGTTTGATGTCCTTAGCCTTTTCTTCGATTGTCTTCTGTATTCTGGCCTCTGTCTTCTGTTTTCTGTTTCCTGTCTTCTGACTTCCGACTTCTGTTTTCTGTCTTCTGCTCTTCATACAATCCCCGCCTTCAGTAAATCGTGCAGATGGATAACGCCCTTTATATTGTTTTCTTCGTCAGCAACTATGAGCACGGTGATGGAATACTTCTCCATTACCGATACCGCCTTTGCCGCAAGCACATTGCTTGTTATAGTTTTGGCCTTGTAGGTCATCACATCTCCGGCTTTCAGCGAAAAGAAATTTTCGCCCCACTTTTCAAGCCCCCTGCGCAGGTCTCCGTCGGTTATAACGCCCAACAGCTTTGAATTGCTGTCCATAACTGCGGTGATGCCCATCCTCTTGGAAGAGATCTCTATGATGGCGTCCTTCATAAGTTTATCAGAATGTACAACCGGTACTGCGTCGCCGGTGTGCATGAGGTCTTCCACCGTCAAAAGAAGCCTGCGTCCGAGGTTGCCCCCGGGATGGAAGAACGCAAAATCCTCCTCTGTAAATCCCTTCTTGCTGAGCAGTGTGATGGCCAGCGCATCTCCCATCGCAAGCGCAGCGGTAGTGGAAGCGGTCGGCGCGAGACCCATAGGACACGCCTCCTCTTTTACGGAAACATCGAGAGATACATCGGAAGTCCTTGCGAGGGTTGACTGCGGGTTTCCTGTCATGGCGATTATTTTTATATCCAGCCTTTTAAGAGTGGGGAGTATCCTGATGACCTCCTCTGTCTCTCCGCTGTTCGAGATCGCGATCACGACATCCCCTTTTGAAACAACCCCGACATCGCCATGACTGCCTTCCGCGGGGTTGAGATAAAATGCAGGAGTTCCCGTGGAGGCAAGTGTTGCGGCAATCTTCTTACCTATAATCCCTGACTTGCCCATCCCTGTGACCACAACCTTACCGTGGCATAAATACATGAGCTCTATCGCCTGGATAAAGTTTTCATTAATGCGGTCAATGAGCGCATGAACCGCCCCGGATTCAATTGCAAGAATGTGCTTTGCCTGTTTGATGATATTGTCCATTATCCCATTATCGTCATTCTCCGACTTGATCGGGGAATCCAGTACCTTGTGTAATTTCGCTATCGCAGGAAAAGTATCTGGATTCCCGTTTTCACGGGAATGACAAAAACAACTTTACTCCCATTTCCTTACCAATTGATTCAATTCCACCAGCCTTTTAGCCAATTCAAAAAAACTATCGAGGCCCAGCATATTCGGCCCGTCGCAAAGCGCTTTATCCGGGTCTTCATGCACTTCCATGAAAACCGCATCACAGCCCGTTGCAACAGCCGCCCTTGCAAGCGGTCCGATGAATTCCCTTTGCCCGCCAGAACAACTGCCGAGTCCGCCGGGTAACTGCACGCTGTGTGTCGCGTCATAAACAACGGGGAATCCGAATCCCTGCATGATCGGGATCGAACGCATATCCACAATAAGGTTATTATATCCGAACGATATGCCTCTTTCAGTAATTATTATATTTTCATTTCCTGTGGAACGGGCTTTATCAATTGTGTTTTTCACATCATACGGTGAGAGGAACTGCCCCTTCTTTATGTTTACGGGACTGCCGGTCTTTGCCGCAGCAACAATGATGTCAGTCTGCCTGCAGAGAAACGCCGGTATCTGCAAGACGTCAACCACGTCAGCAGCCTTTGCTGCTTCTTCCGGTGAATGAATATCGGAAAGAATGGGGAGTTCAAGTTCTTCTTTAACTCTCCGGAGGATCCTCAGCCCTTCATCAATGCCGGGGCCTCTGTAGGAATTTACGGAAGTCCTGTTGGCCTTGTCATAAGAGCTTTTGAAGATGAGGGGTATGTTTTGCTTTTCTGAATATTCTCTTAGTTTTCCGGCAATCCTTAAAGTTATCTCTTCGCTTTCAATTACACAAGGGCCTGCAATGAACGCGAGAGACTGCTGCCCTCCAATTATCACATTGCCTATCTTTATTTCTTTGGTTGGCATATTAAAAAATAAACGACAGGCGAGACGCCTGTCTTTTTAGTTCAAGAAATACTTTAACCTCACTTTTACTTTTTCGGCACATGGACTGCCATGTTATGAACATCTTCCGCAGCTTCCATAACGCCTTCAGCAAGTGTCGGGTGTGCGTGAATGGTGTGTGCGATGTCTTTTACAGTAAGTCCGCTTTCCATGGCAACGGCAACTTCATGTATCAGGTCTGAGGCGTGGGGGCCTATGATATGCGCGCCAAGAATTTTGTCCGTCCCGTCCTCCGCAATTATTTTAAAAAGTCCGGATATCTCTCCCATCGCGTGGGCCTTTCCGAGCGCACGGAACTGGAACCTGCCGACTTTATATTTAATATTCTTTTCCTTGACCTGGTGTTCTCTCAGTCCGACCGACGCTATTTCGGGACTTGTAAAGATTGCCGCAGGAATAACATCGTATCTTATCTTCGCGCTGCCGCCGGTGGCGTTCTCCGCCGCAATAAGGCCCTGCTTTGATGCAAGGTGCGCAAGCATAATTCCGCCGACAACATCGCCTATGGCGTAAATCCCTTCAATGTTCGTCTGAAGTTTTTCATCAACGATAATCTCCCCTCTCTTGCCCGTATTGACGCCTATGTCTTCAAGTCCGAGATTCCTGCTGTTGACCGCCCTGCCGATAGAGACAAGGACTTTTTCAGCGTCAATTGTCTTGCCGTCTGAAAGCGTAGCAGTGATCCCGTCTTCTTTGACATCAACCTTCTGGACGCCTGTATTGGTTATCAGCTTTATCTTGTTTTTCTTAAGCTCTCTTTCGAGAAGAGCTGAGATTTCCTCGTCCTCGGTTGAAACAGCGCGAGGCATCATCTCGACCATTGTGACTTCTGAACCGAATTCTCTATAGATAAATGCGAATTCACAGCCGATCACCCCGGCGCCGACAACGAGAAGGCTTTTGGGAATGACGTCGAGGTTTATTGCGTGATCACTGGACAATATTTTTTGCCCGTCAAAAGGGAATACCGGTATCTGTGCGGGCCTCGATCCGGTAGCGATGATAATTTTGTCCGTATCAACTTCCGATGTGGAACCGTCCCTGAGGGTGACTTTTATTTTCCCGGGGCTTGCGATGACCCCCCTGCCCTCAATAAGCTTGACGCCCCATGATTTGAAAAGTCCGCGGATGCCTTTGACCTGTGTGTCCACGACCTTTTTCTTCCTGTCCATTATCTTCTGGATATTTGGAGAAACGGTCCCGTTTAGCTCAAGCCCGAAATCCTCAGCGTTTTTGGTTTTGTGGAGGACTTCGGCTGAGGCAATTAATGTTTTAGTCGGGATGCATCCCCAGTTAAGGCATGTGCCGCCCACTTCACTTTCTTCTATAACTGTAACTTCAGCGCCGAGCTGCGCAGCCCTGAGCGCCGCAACATAACCTCCGGGGCCTGCCCCTATGATTGTAACTTTCATTATTTCAGTTTTACCTCTTCTTCAAGATATTTTTCATATTCGCCAGCGTCCATTAATTCATCCAGCTCTGAGTCGTCCTCCATTTCAAGGACGGCTATCCAGCCCTTATGGTAAGGGTCTTCATTGATTATCTCCGGAGAATCCGTCAGGTCCTCGTTAAATTCAATGACAGTTCCGCTGACAGGGCTGATTACCGATGAAGTTGCCTTGGTGGATTCAATCTGTGTCAGCTCAGTGCCTGCTTCGACCGTGGAATCAATTTCGGGCGAATCAATATAAACAATGTCCCCGAGTGACTCCTGGGCGTAGAAAGTAATACCAACAGTCGCTTTCTTTCCTGATACTTTTACCCATGTATGCTCTTTGTGATATTTAAGACCGTCAGGATACATCTTTTCCCTCCTTGAAATATAATATGGTTTCTAAGGTGTGTGAAATTCTAAACAATAGAAAAAATCTTTGTCAAGAAAATTTACCCGGTCCAGAAAAAAACTTTTCAGGCCCCAATCTCAAAAACAGAAGTATCTGGAGTTTTCACCCGGCTTTTGACGGGTTTACTATTGATTAAGTAATTTATCAATCAGTCCCTTTGCGTCCCTGTCTTCCCATTCTACCATACCCATAAACTTGCGGCTGATCTTGCCCTCGCGGTCAATAAGAAACGTTGTAGGCAGGCTCATGACATTATAAGGCACGGCGGCAAAGCCTTCAGTGTCTGATAATACTATATATGGGGCAGGATTATATTCCATGAATTTTTTGAGAGGCTTCTCCGACCTGTCGGTTGAAACAGCGATGATCACCAGATCTTTCCCCTTGTATGTCTCATAGAGGGATTTGAGGTGGGGCCTTTCCTGCCTGCAGTAAGGACACCATGTGGCCCAGAAATTCAGGACTACAAGCTTCCCTTTAAATGAAGAAAGGGTCACGCTTTTACCGGACATATCCTTTAAAGTAAAGTCCGGGGCCTTTTCGCCTATGATTTTTTCAAGCTCAAACGGCAGGAAGTTCTGAGCGTAAATATAAGGCGTAATAACAAAGGGGAGAGAGAGCACGGCGGCTGCCATCAGAGCAATTAATTTTCGTTTGATCATGTTGCTTCCTTTTTCTGTTTTCCTGGATTTAAATCACCTTGTTGATATTAGCTAATAATGCAGAAGTATATCAAGGTTTTGATTAAGACTGATGTGATTTAATAAAGCAGAAAATTAAAAATCGTCTACTTATCTGAAGAAGTGATTTTTGCAGAGAATGGAACAAGCACTTCACCGCCCTTACCGTCGCTTATCAATACTTTTACATCATGAGGTTCCCTGTCGCCCTGCGGTACTTTCCAGGTGATAAGTCCGCTTGACGTGTTAATAGTCATTCCATCAGGTCCCTCTTTAAGCTCGTAAGTCAGCGTGTCACCGTCAGGGTCGGTTGCTTTTACCTGATACGTAAAAATATTGCCGTTAACTGATGGCTTGCCTTCCGTATAAACAGGAATGATATTGTAAACAGTATTTTTCAATCTGACGGGACTGCCTGTATCTTCACCATCAAAGGGTGTGACCTCAACCATGATCCTGTCGCCGCCCTTAAGCTCAGTATAGAGAGATTTGTCTTCTCCTATAAAGTTATCGTTTAGATACCACTTATATTTATACGAAATCCTGTCTTTGTCAAAGTCCTCCGCATTTACATCAACTGTTAATGTGGAAGAAGCCATCGGAGTTTGCGGCAAAAGCTTTGAGTTAATTATCACGGGTGGGGTGTTCCTGATTACTATCCCGTTTGAACGGAATTCCTTGTCGCCTTTAACCACCCTGGCGTAAACGTTATCTCCCTTTCTGATCCCGGCAGAAGTAAAACGCGCACCTTTTGAAGCTTCATCCCTTACGTCATTAACAAACCATTGAATCTCTCCCTTATTCAGAATGCCGCTGTCTGCCTTTAAGGTTATGACAGTTTGCGCTGTGGCGTTCTCAGGGCTGATAACCACAGAAGATACTTGAGACGGTTGAACGGTTTCCGGCACCGCAATTTGAGGCTCCTCAGATTTCCTGCTGCAACCGGACAATAAAAGCAAGAAAACACAGAAGACACAGAGGGTATAAATAGAAGATATGAAGTTAAGAAGTTGGGAAGATGCCTCAGTAAGATTTTTCTGTTTTTTCTCATCTTCAAAACTTCTCAACTTCTCTTCACTTCTGACTTCTGCGTTCATTTTATCTCTTCACTCTTCCAGCCGACCAGGCCGCTTTTTAAAGAAACAGGGGTGATGCTCTCAAGCTGCTGGATAACGCCGGTCGACTGCTGCGCGAACCCTTTTATTGAGCTCGAACCTGAACTGTCAATACTGCCGTTGCATTCACCGCCGGAGCCGGGGTTTTGCGAGCCGGGCTGCGATATTATTTGCGCGCTGAGAGATGAAGGCATGCCCACTCCAAGCTTCATGACCCTGTCAATGACAGCCGGGGGCGCTGGATTCGGATTCGGATGAAGGTCATTCTGTGTGCTGAATACGAAGTCCTTGTAAGCGGTGCCGGTTTTGTAATAGACCGCATATACATTACTGTCTCCTTCATATGAACAGGCGCTGATCCCGGGAATATAACTGGCCCATATTACAAGCCCTCCCAGCACAAGCGGTTTTGCATTCACTCTTTCTCCATTATGCTTAAGCGCCGTTCCGTTGAAATCCACAGTTTCGCTGAGGTTTTTAAAGTACATGGCCCAGCCGTCACACGTGCTGGATGCGGTAAGGAGATCAGACCAGGTGTTCACTGCGCCGCAGTTTCCGCTGACGCCCGAAACGCTGTCGTCTGTCATTACGGTTGCGGCTGAAACATCCAGCAGATTTGAAAATGAAAGACTGCATGTCCCGTCCCAGCAGCCGTCCTTGATCCCGTAGAAAGCCCCTGTGTCTGTCTGGTTCTTGTCATCCGATCCAAGGTACTGTCCTGTGCCGAAGTACACGTAGAGATTGGCCTTGTCATCCATGGCGGCAGACGGGGCCGCAGTAATTCTCTTGACAACATCTTTAGTCCCTGCAATAGTACTGATGTCTGCAAATGTGGACATAGACCAGAGGGCCGGGCTTCCCTCTGTGCCCTTGTTTGTGGTTATCCTTTTTAAACGTGTATTCCAGTTGTTTCCCTGCTTGTTGTTTTCTCCGATATACATTACATCCACATCATTGTCCATATCGACATCAACGGAAATCGGGTCGGCCATGAACGTGGTTGCATTGCCGGTTGATATCTTCCAGTAGTTTGTGTTTTCGGTCCACGCGCTTATGACCCCGTGAGCGCCTCCTGACATCTTCAGCACAAATACATTGCCGTTCTGAAAGGCCGTCAGGTTTGAATTTACATCATAACCATTAACATTATTTCCGTCATATGATGGCACTGATGAGCTCGCTCCCGACCCGAAGATTGCAAACCACTCGCCTCCAACCTTTGCCACGGCCGGATAGGACATACTCAATCCAAGAACAGGACTTGTAAAGGTCCACAGAAGTCTCGGATTGAGAGGGTCCGTTATGTCAAGGGCGAAATATTCAGGATACCTGTCGATGTTGTTTCCGTCCTTGATGTGTTTTCCTCCGTAACGGAAGCCGCCGATCAGTATGGTCCCCCATCCATCGGGATGGGTATCGTCGGCATTAAACATCTTCACATCCGTCACCTTCGGTTTTAAATCCACGTAATACACATGGGTATATGTCGGCAGGGTGTCCCATTTCAGATGAGGCAATAATCCGCGTGGTATGAAAGACCAGAGTTCGTCACCGAGGACGTATGTCCCGACTGTGCAGTTTCCGTTGTTATCAACAGCCCCGGTGCAGAACTTGTGCTGACCGGAGTTGTAAAAACCTCCGTTAAACGCATGGAGCATCCCGTCATTCGACCCGACAAAGACCACATTTCTTCTCTTCAGGTAAGTAGTCCGGAAGTTTGTATAAGTGCTGTCACCGTAGAGAAGATCATAGTTTTCCATCGGACGTCCGACAACTGTTGGAGTGGAATAGATGACGTCGCCAAGCTTCCAGACATTGACCACATTATTTATGGTAATGCTTCTCTTTCTGTATCCGCTGGCATGACCGGCATCAATTATTCCGGTAAGATCATCGCCTCGAATCCAGTTAATAATATTGGCCGACTCGGTATCATCTGCCGCGCGGACATAAGGTTTTAACGTAGTCTTGTTTGTATCATTAAAAGTAATCGTATTAAAGCCGTCTGTCGTAGTAAAGATAGTCCTGTTTGCGGCAGGGGTCTGCCACAGTCTGTCGCCACCTTTCCATATCGCCTTCAAGTCTTCAAGCGCAACTATTGCGGCAGGATTATCCGGAGAGTCTTTTTCCCCGTCACCGTCTGCGTCGGTGTATCTCTTGATCGTAGTGCCGACTTCAGCGCTGTATTCCATCTCCACAATGTAGTCTGAGGTCATATCAAGTGTTGCATTAGCATTAAAGTCTTCTCTCAGGTTTCCATATTTGTCCACAAAGAGCGCCTGAAGATAACCAAGCCATTTCCTGGAATCGGTTTTTTCTAATTTCTCAGGATAGAAATACGCCTGATAAACCGCTCCTTCTCCTTCACCCGTGGTGGCAAGCACGCTGACAGCGGTCCCTGACGATGCGCGGCGAAGGATATCCGTGAGCGCGTCCAGAAGGGACGACTCAAGCAGGGCGCCTTCCTGCGCTTCAAAATACGTGTCCGGAACACCGTTGCCGTCTTCGTCCCACTCATTTTGCAGGTCGGGCTTATTGTTTGCGTTATAATCTCTGAATCCGCCGTATTTTGCCGTCTTCTTTAAAAGGTCGCGTCCCACCGGCGAATCATCAAATGCAAATACTGCGTATGTGGTAATATTCTGAGTGCCCGCCCAGTCGGTAGGCCTGAGGTCAGTAATATGCGCCCAGTACGCAACTCCTTCGAGATAGTAGGTCCCCATTGAAGTATTGGCGTCCACGGCCTTCTGGCTGGCAGTGCCTTCATTAGCTGCGATCAAGTCCATATATGCTCCCACATCAAAGCCCATAGGGTCTGCTACTTTTGCTACGCCCGCCGTTGAGTTCCAGTTGCCACCGGGGAGGTTTCTGTCCATGGTTGATTCACCATCAGTCAGTATAAGCACAAAATTCTTCTGACAGTCATACTGCTGAGGGTCCACGCCTGCGGCGGAATAATTGGCGTTACGATATGCGCCGGTGGTGGCCCTGAAAAAACGGGTCGCCTCATAGAGCGTCTCTCCCAGAGGCGTCCATGTTAAAGGGTCGGTATTTTCTATACTCGTTATAAGATTTACGTTTGTCCCCGGGCCGCTGATGTTGTCCTGAACATAGCCGCCGTCATAATTGCCGCCGCCGCCGGACTCAAATTTGCTGCCGCTATTGTTGTAATACATTAATCCGAATCTTATCCTGTCCCGTGTCTTCTGCACAACGCCCAGAGGTTCTTCAGTATCGCTGAATTTCACCTTGATGTTATAAGTACCCGCTGTAAAATTTGAACAGGTCCCGTCTGTTTTGGTTGATACGGCTATGTTGCCATTGCTGTTTCTAAAACATCTCGTATTTGTAAAGGGGGCGTAGGTGCTGGCGACTGCGTACTTTTTGTAATAATCCCTGTCCGGGATATTGACCAGCAGATAGTTTGGGGAACCAGAAATTCTCGGAATTGCCTTTCCTCCTATAAGCACCTTTCGTACAACATCCATCCTCCTCATAGTCAGCCAGTTCATGAAATTGCCATTCCATGTGCCCGCCGCGTCCTGGTAGAAATGCCCGCCTGCTAATGCTGAATAGCTGTATTTTTTTGTGGAATCAAAGTAGCCGTAATAAGTGGTGGCAGGATTAAAACTTGCGTCAGGTGAAATTGTTGCGCTATGATCACCGGGTGTCTTGTAAGCAAACTCATTCATCGAGCCTGACTCGTCAAGCATGATCATCACGTTAGGCGGCGTCTGCTGGGACACAAAAGGAGGATATGCGGTATAATCATTAATGTCCTGAGAGCGTGAGAACTCCGCTTTAACCATCAATGCTATAAACATTATTGACGTTAAAATTACTTTTGATTTTCTATTCATAAAGTTGCCTCCTAATTCCTCAATCTGACTTCTTCAATAACCAGCGTCTTAACAACGCTTCTTTCAACCAGCGCGTTGACCTTTGCCGATTCAGTGGCCCTAAAAACTCTGATATCCTGAATAATTTCTCCGTCTTCATATTTTATGACCGTCTCCGGTGTCAGACTGTATTCCCTGCCTTCGATTACTGCTGACACTTTTGTTATTTTCGTCATGGTCCCTTTGATCCATACAGTCCTTTCATCTGTAGCATTTTGTATATCCTGAGAATTATTTTTTTGGACCGGCCTTATTTGCTTGCCCCATGCATTTAAAGTGGATATCAATAATAATACCGTCAAAATCAAAACTGATAATTTCATATTCATAATAACTCCTTATGTATGCGTTATCTGCTAACGTATCTGTATATGGCCCCGACAGTTGTATTTGAAGCACATTCTGTGCTGTTTGAATTTATCCTGTAAAATGCATAAATCCCGCTGCTGCCGCTTTTGCCCACGCCCTCGTATCCGGCAGCATATTCTATTGCGGTGCCGTTTATCCATTTTGAGTACATTTTGTCTATATCAATATTTAGATTTCCGCCATCGACCTGCAAGGTTGCATCAGGATTTGTATCCGGCTCATCAGTGGCAAAAGACGTGTTCAATAATTCAAACGGCAGATTCGGGTCCATGATTACGCCTGAAAAACACTTGGTGTCCCCGTCCGGCCCTAACGCCCTTTGGATGATCCCCGTGCTTATACCTATGCCTCCGGCAGACTTGGAAATATTTCTCTCCCTGCATTTGATATTCCCCGACATCATGTTCTCAATTGTGCTTGTACCTATCGCCGTCATACCAACGACTGTAAGCACAAGCAGGAGAAGGAGCACCGTGATGAGGATGTAGCCGTTGTCATCCCTATCAGAACAACTTATAATGATCTTTTTTCTCTTCAGCATATCTCTCTCTCCCTCACTTATTCTTCATAGTTACTATGGTCTGCCACCATCTGCGCCTGAGATTATCGGTACCCTGCGGGTGGTTTCGGTTTTCAATCGCTGCCGGACGGATACCCTGGTCCTGGTAGTTCATGTCCGCTCTGTCGGACTTTGCAAGAATATTTACCCTGACAGCCCTTATGGTGGAAGGGGTTCCTATTACTCCGGCATTTACTCCATCATATAAATAATCATTCGTGTCGAAATCAAGGTCACCGTCCTGATCATCCATCAGCCCGTCGCTACCGGCGGCCAAAGTAATATTGTCGATTGCATCAACAGTGTATGCAAACTGAAGGTCTTCTATATTTTCAGCTATAACTTCATCGTCAGATGTGGCTATTCCTGTGCAGGTAGTCGGATCGCCGCCCCCGCGTATTCTTCGCAGAAGAGGCTTATTGATGTTAGTATTGTCAATGCAATATGTAGCGTCTTCAACAAGATACACAGGCCTGCCTGTATCACATAAACCGTCGCCGTCTGTGTCGACTAACGGGACCGATGTCTGGGTAATTGTGATAGGAGAAGAAAGACAGATACCATTTGCATCGAGGGCACAGTTCTGGACCTGAACAAAATTCATTCCGTCAATGCTCAGATATCTTTTATTGCTAACATTGGGGCCGTCCTGACCGGTATAAATTATGCTGATTTGCGTAGTCGTAAAGAATGACATACGGGATGGCGCCGGACAAGAGGTGGCGGGACCCGTTCCAACAGGCCAGGCTGTTCCAATCATTCTGAAACCGCCCACAATAGTGATCGCGTCGGAGGCATTATTACCGCCATCAACAGGGGTGATGACAGCAGTGAATCCGTTTATCGTGTTTTCATTCATATCATCCGGCGTTCCGAACCCCGCGCTCCTGATATCATTTATTAGCATGTCGTGAGCTATTTTTGATTGAGTATTTACCTCGGACACGTTTTCCTGCACGACAAACGAGCGGTTCTGCGCAATGTATGTCGCTGAAGCCGCAGCCATCAGTATGAGACTGATTGTAATGGCTATGATCAGTTCCGTAAGCGTGTAACCTTTATCATTAAGGTATGGCATTTTCTCTCCATCTAAGTGTGTCAAGAGTTACGGAATGTATTGTCCCGCTCTTTTGGTCTGTCCAGCAGGTCCTTGCGCGGATTGCGCAAACCGGGACATTTCTAACCGGATCGGGATCGCCTGTTGCGCTGCATGCCGCCGCTATGGCGGGATTGCACGGATTGGCAGGGTCATCATTTGTTAAATCCAGGCTTACGCAATCCGGCACAACCCACCATGTCCTTGTAAACAGCTCCGCATTTACGGATGATTTCTTTCCTAATAATGCGATTCTGCCGGCTTCATCAGTGGGGTCAGGCGGTTTAGGTGTATCCGTCCCGCTTATTAAATTCAAAGTACCATCAGGTTTTAAGTACGGCATTGCATCCATTTGCTCAACCAGGTCCTCTCCCAGACTTGTAGCTATTCTCATCTCCCTGCTGAATGTATTTCCCGTTACTGCGTAATACTGCATCCCAATGACCCCAAGCATCCCGACAAGCAGCACCACCAGCGCGACCATTACCTCAACGAGAGTGAAGCCTTTTTCTGTTTTCTGTCTTCTGACTTCTGACTTCTGTCTTCTCATCTCAGCTCCGGCCATCCGGTTTCTCCTGTATGGGCTGCATCTCCATCCCACATAAAAAGATTGATCGTGCCCGCTGAATTGGCAAGCTCAACGCAAAATGTGTAACCCCTGTCCTGACCGCTGTGCTGAAAATATACTTGCGCCGGTAAGGCTTGCCCGTTTGCATTCATTGAGCCGTCAGGCAACATCTGAAAAGATAGCGTATTGTTAATGGCAACACCGTTAGGGTCATTAGGCGGATTGGTTGTGAAGTTGGCGCTGCCGACTACAATTTCATTTCCATATTCAGTTCGTAAATTAAAAACCTTAACTGGAAGAACAGGATTGCCATTTATATCTCGTTCGTAACCGTCTACGTTATCAAGCAGATCGCCGTCTCCGTTGCCGTCGAAGCCTATCCTGTAATTATTAGCAGCTGCGTCAAAGGTAATTAAATAGGCCCCGTTTTCTTTAATTGCCATTGTCCTTGTAAGCCTCATGTTCTGAAGCAATTCGTCAGCAGCCCTTCTCGCCTTGCTTTTAGCGATAAATTGTCCGTACTGCGGAATACCGATGATAGCAAGAATACCTATTATGGTGACTACTATGACCAGTTCAATAAGGCTGAAGCCTGAATCTTTTTTGATAATATTCATCATCACCATTCCTGAATAAAGCTTATAGCAATTGTGATGCTAAAAACAGAAGCCATCTCTTTCAAAGAGTTAACCACCATGCTCAGCCAATCCATGTAATTAGTTTCATAAGTTTGTGTAATCTGCTACATGTTGATTTGCAACGCTCTCACACGTTATATTTATCGGCGAATGTTGTTGTATACTTAATAAAACTCGTTAGATGGTAAGCATAAAACGTCATTCAAGCTTGTCGGGAATCAGCCGGTTCGTCATTCCGACTTGTTCGGAATCCTTCTTTTAGAATGATTCCAGACAAGCTGGAATGACAGACGGGCAAGCCGGAATGACAGTTGGAGGAGTTCGCTATGAACAGTAATTTTGCTGAAGATATAGTAAAGAGGGCTTTGAAAAACGGCTGCGATGCTGCTGAGGTTTTCATTAAAAACGTAAAAGGCATTTCCGCAGAGGCAAAAGACGGAAAGGTCGAGGCCTTGAAATCGTCGCATGATTATGGCCTGGCCTTGAAGGTCATCAAAGATCAGAGACTCGGTTTCGCTTTTACAACGACCACTGACGACATTGACAAGGTATTAAATGAAGCAGTTGAAGCCGCCCGGTGGACAGCGGTTGATGCGTATGCCGGGATCCCTGATTGCATGCCTTCAGGAGATGTTTTGATCTTTGATGAAAAAATAAAAAGTCTGACCGAAGATGACGTCATTAAAGAGGCCATGCGTCTTGAAGAGAGCGCACTCGCCTTTGATAAGAGGATCAAAAAGGTGAGAAAGGCCGAGGCGGGAGCGCGGATAGGAAGCACGGTCATTGTAAATTCAAAAGGGGTCAACGTCAGTTATGAGAGCACCTATTATTCAGCGCATTTAACAACTCTTGCACAGGATGATAAAGACAGTCAGATGGGATGGGATTTCGCGGGCAGCAGGAGAATGAGCGATATAGATCTACATTCAGTCGGACGCAACGCCTCTAAAAGGGCCATAGAGCTTCTCGGTTCAAGAAAGATCTCTACAGTGAAAGCCCCGGTAATATTTGATCCGTCCGTTGCAGTTGATTTCCTTGATATCCTAAGCGCGTCCATGTCCGCTGAGGCGGTACAGAAAAACAGATCTTTCCTTTCCGGTAAAACAGGCCAATGTGTTATAAGCGAACTCGTCGACATCATTGACGATGGGACCATGCCGTGGGGCTCAGGCACTAATCCCGTTGATGACGAAGGCGTCCCATCTGAAAACAAGACGATTATTTCAAAGGGCGTTTTAAACGGTTATTTCTATAACACGTATTCAGCCAAAAAGGCCGGGACAAAATCTACCGGCAATGCAGTGAGAGGCAGCTTCAAAAGCCTGCCCGGTATCGGGATAACAAATTTGTACCTAAGACCGGCAGAAAGGCAAAGGGCAGAGGGCAAAGGGCAGAGGGCTGAAGAAAATAATAAATTGGTAAAATCGTTATCAAAGGGTATCCTGATTCTCGGCGCGATGGGGGTGCACACTGCAAACCCGATATCAGGTGATTTTTCAATAGGCATCTCCGGGCTCTGGATCGAAAACGGTGAAGCGCTTTATCCGGTCAAGGAAGCCGTGATCTCAGGCAATATCCTTGAACTGTTCAGAAAGATAGAAGGCGTCGGTGATGATCTTACATTTTTCGGCAACATCGGCTCGCCGAGCCTTCTGATCGGTGAGATGGATATAAGCGCATGAAATAGCTGACAGCTTTCAGTTATCAGCTTTCGGTTTGTTATTCAAAACAGCATCCTTGATACTATTTGCGCCGTCCTTAAAACGTTTCAGCAGGTGTCTTGCCCATACAAATTCCGTTGCGAGGATCCCCAGCCCGACGGGAATAACAACAATAGCCGGCCCGGGCAATGCAATCATGATTATTCCTATAGCCAGCACTGTAAATCCCACTACAATTCTAATAAGACGTTTCGTCTGCTGAAGTGTAGCAATTAAAGGATGTACTTTCTTGCCCGGTTTCATTTTGCTGATAAGTTCATGGTAGAGACACTTGCTTGTCATTCCGACTTGTTCGGAATCTTTTTTGAAGAAGATTCCGGACATTCATCCTTCGCAGTTCAGCCTTCGTAGCACTTCGGCGAAGTAGGCTGCTACGGAGAACGGAAGCCAGAATGACAGATTTTAATTTTACACAGCTTCCTTTTTCATTTTCTTCAGGAACGGCTCAATGAGATCTATCGGCACCGGGAAAATGATCGTTGAATTTTTCTCGGCAGAGATCTCTGTCAAGGTCTGAAGGAATCTCAACTGGATGGCTGAAGGCTGGGTGCCGATGATTGCCGCCGCATCAGCCAGCTTTTGCGATGCCTGAAACTCACCCTCGGCATGAATGACCTTGGCCCTTCTTTCGCGTTCAGCCTCGGCCTGTTTTGCGATCGCCCGCTGCATCTCAACAGGCAGGTCCACATTTTTGACCTCAACTGTGGTGACTTTTATGCCCCAGGGTTCTGTCTGCTCGTCAATAATTTTCTGGAGCTGAGCGTTCAATTCATCTCTTTTAGAAAGGAGGTCATCAAGCTGGCTTTGTCCCAGAACGCTCCTTAGTGTAGTTTGTGATATCAGAGAGGTCGCGTATTCAAAGTCTGTTACCTCGGTGATCGCCTTTATCGGTTCAACGACCCTGAAATAAACAACCGCGTTCACTTTTACCGTCACATTGTCTCTTGTGATGATGTCCTGTGAAGGCACATCCATCGTGACCGTCCGCAGGCTGACTTTTACCAGCTTGTCGATTATGGGCCAGATGATCACAAGTCCCGGGCCTCTGACCGGTATTATTCTGCCGAGCCTGAATACAACGCCCCTTTCGTATTCACGGAGTATCTTGATCGCGCTTGAAAGGAAATACACTATGAGAACGACAGCTAAGATCAATCCTGAAAAACCTACCTGAAACATTTTACCCCTCCTTATTCACGCCCCGACTGAGCGGTTACATTGTTATTGTCCCTTGTCACACGGCTTCAAAAAAGATAGTTATTATGTTAAATAGATTATAACACTGGTATAATAATCGAGTTTGTACGCTAAAGCAATTTAAACAAAAAACTTGACCCATGTCAAACGAAGATCTCTCAAAGTTAAAGATAGATAAATCCACATCTGTCTCTGCCCCTTCAAGGCGCAGAAAGGCATTCTACCCGGTAATTGCGATCATAGTTATCGCGCTTGCTGCTGTATTCTATTTTAAAGGGACTGCCGTGGAAGTGGAGGTTGCGGGTGTTTCGCAGATATACCCTTCACAGTCTTTTACGCTGCTGAACGCCAGCGGATATGTCGTGGCCCAGCGGAAGGCCGCTGTTGCGTCAAAGGTCACTGGACGGCTTGTATCAATAAATGTCGAAGAAGGCAATCACGTTAAAAAGGGGGACATCATCGCCCGGCTTGAAAATGAAGATGTGACCGCAATTTATGAACAGGCAAAAGCAAACCTCGCTTCCGCGCGCGCCAATCTCGAACAGGCGAAGGCAGAGCTGCATGACGCGGATGTAACTTTCAACCGTTATAAAGAACTGATGAAAAGCGAACTGGTGTCAAAAAACGATTATGATTCTGCAGAGGCCCGTTATAAAAAAGCGGTCGCTGCCGCTGCCGGGGCTGAAGCTGCGATCAATGCCGGCAAAGCCGCGTTGAGCGGCGCGGAAGTTTCCCTTGAATATACACTGATACGCGCCCCGTTTGACGCGGTAGTGCTGACCAAGAACGCTGACATCGGCGACATCGTTACACCGCTCGGCGCCGCGGAAAACGCAAAGGCCGCTGTCGTTACCATCGCTGATATGAGCTCCCTGCAGGTGGAAGCAGACGTCTCTGAATCAAACCTGCAATATGTGAAATTGGAACAGCCGTGCGAGATACAGCTTGACGCATTCCCGGATTCAAGGTTCCGCGGAGCAGTCCATATGATCGTCCCGACCGCTGACAGGAGCAAGGCTTCTGTGATGATAAAGGTCAAGTTCCTGGACTATGACAGCAGGATACTTCCTGAAATGAGCGCCAAGGTCGCTTTCCTACAGCGTCCTGTGAAACCGGAAGAACAAAAACCCCGCACAGTTATCAATCCCGCCGCTGTCATAAACAAGGGCAATAATAAATTCGTATTCGTAGTGAATGGAGAGCGGGTAGTTGATACCCAAATAAAAACAGGCGAACAGTTCGGCGACGTGATCGAGGTTTTAAGCGGCGCAAAGGCAGGAGACAAAGTTGCCCTGAAGCCGCTGGAGAAATTGCGAGACGGCGTAAAGGTCAAGGTAGCAGAGAAGTAGAATTGTGAAAAACACAGAACCACAGAGTCACGGAGAAAAGCATTCCTCATATATATTTTTCTGTTACCTCTCTGTGTCTCCGTGCCTCTGTGGTTAAATCTTTTAGTTGAACAAATGGAAAACAAATCTCCAATCGTTGAAATAAAAAACCTGTACAAGTCCTACCGGCGCGGCGCCCAGGTGATCCCTGTCTTACAGGACATTAATCTTGATATCGGGGAAAGTGAATTTCTGGCATTGATGGGGCCATCAGGCTCCGGGAAAAGCACCCTGCTGAATCTGATAGCGGGAATAGACAAAGCGGACAGCGGCTTGATAAAGGTCGTCGGGACGGACATCACTTCTCTTTCTGAAACAGAGCTTGCATTGTGGCGCGCTACCAACGTCGGTTTCATCTTTCAGTTTTACAACCTGATCCCGGTGCTTACGGCCTATGAAAATGTCGAGCTCCCCCTGCTCCTGACAGGGCTTTCAAGGAAAGAAAAGAGAGAACATGTGGAAACCGCCCTGCGGGTCGTAAACCTTTCCGACAGGATGGACCATTATCCCGGCCAGTTGTCAGGCGGCCAGCAGCAGCGCGTTGCAATCGCCCGCGCCATTGTAACCGACCCGACCATAATCGTAGCTGATGAGCCGACAGGAGACCTCGACAGGGTCTCGGCTGAGGAGATATTGGCGCTTATGGAACGGCTCGTCCATGAACTCGGCAAGACCATTATAATGGTGACCCATGACCCCCGCGCCGCCAGGATGGCGCACATAATCATGCATCTTGATAAAGGTGTTTTGAATCAAAACAATGCAACTTCTCAAGCTCATATATAAAAATGCCTTCCGTCACAAGCTGCGCACCTTCCTGACCATTGCCGGCATCAGCATTGCCATTCTTTCATTCGGCCTTCTCCGCACTGTAATAAGCGCCTGGTATGTGGGCGTCGAAGCCTCTTCCGCAAACCGCCTTGTAACAAGGAATTCAATATCTCTGATCTTTCCTCTCCCAATTTCCTATAAAGATAAGATCCGTCAGATAGACGGGGTGACAAACGTCTCTTACGGGAACTGGTTCGGCGGAATTTACATTGACGAAAAAAACTTCTTTGCCAATTTTGCAGTGGAGCCTGAGAGTTATTTGAAGCTGTATCCCGAATACGTCCTCCCGCCGGACCAAAAGGCCGCATTCTTACGGGACAGAAAGGGGTTCTTCGCAGGAAGAAAGCTCGCTGAGAAATACAACTGGAAACTCGGCGACACCGTTGTCCTCAAAGGCACCATTTTCCCCGGGGAATGGGATTTTGTACTACGCGCAATTTACAAAGGCCGGGACAAAAACATAGATGAAACGCAGTTCATCTTCCACTGGGATTATCTCAACGAGACCATGAAAAAGATCGCGCCGCTCCGCGCTGACCAGGTGGGTTTTTACATGATCAGCATAAAGAACCCGGCCCTTGCAGCGGACGTATCGGTGGCTGTAGACAAAACTTTCAAGAACTCTCTTGCCGAAACACTAACCGAGACTGAGAAGGCCTTTCAGTTGAGTTTTATCTCGATGAGCGAGGCGATAGTGATCGCCATACAGATGGTTTCTTTTGTCGTGATAATCATAATCATGGCTGTAATGGCAAACACCATGGCAATGTCCGCCAGGGAGCGCTTCGGTGAATACGCGGTATTTAAGACCCTCGGTTTCGGAGGCGCTTACATTGCCGGTCTTATATTTGGCGAATCGCTCTTCATCACCTCGATCGGATGCATCCTTGGAATTATACTGACCTTCCCTGCCGCTCAGGCCTTCGGCAGCGCCATGAGCCAGTTCTTCCCGGTGTTTAACGTTTCGGTTAAAACCATTTACCTGGATATTGCTTCATCTTTAGTGGTCGGAATTACAGCGGCGATCATCCCTTCATACCGCGCCGTCAGCATCCGCATAGCGGACGGTCTGAGGAGGATAGGATGAGACCAGAAAACAGAAGACAGAATAAAGAGTACAGACAAAGAAATAGCATTCTTAAGTCTGTTATCTGTGCTCTGTGTTCTGACTGTCTGAATATTTTATGAAGATTCCTCTTTCATACAGCTTTCGTAACCTCTGGACGCGGAGACTTACGACAATACTCACTGCATCGGGCATAGCGCTTGTCGTGTTTGTATTTGCCTCGATCCTGATGCTGTCTGAAGGCCTGAGAAAGGCGCTTGTTGATACAGGCTCGTATGACAACGTTGTTATAATCCGGAAAGGCTCTGACTCCGAGGTGCAAAGCGGCGTTGAACGCATCCAGGCCTCAATAGTGGAAACCCAGCCTGAAGTGGCCATCGGCGCGGACGGCAAACGTCTTCTGGCAAAAGAGCTTGTCGTCCTTATCAGCCTGCCGAAACGAGGGACGGACAAGCCTTCAAATGTGGTGATCAGGGGGACTTCTGAAAGCTCTCTGCCTCTGAGGCCGCAGGTGAAACTTGTTGAGGGGCGTTTGCCGCGCGCGGGTTCATCGGAGATATTAGCGGGCCGGAGTATCGCAAAGAGATTTAAAGGCGGCGGGCTTGGCGAGACCATCCGCTTCGGCATGAGGGACTGGACCGTGGTGGGGATATTTGATGCGGGCAACACCGGTTTCAGCTCTGAGATATGGGGAGATGTTGATCAGCTCATGAGCGTGTTCCGGCGTCCTGCTTACTCGTCCGTCATATTCAAACTCCGGGACCCGTCAGGGTTTGAAAAATTCAAGGCGCGCGTTGAGAGCGACCCCAGGCTGACTGTTGAGGCGGACAGGGAAACGGTATATTATGCCAAGCAGTCCGAGATGATGGCGAAATTCATCAGGATACTCGGCCTGTCTCTAACGATGATATTTTCCCTCGGCGCGATCATCGGCGCGATGATCACGATGTACTCGGCAGTCGCCAACCGCACAGCGGAGATCGGAACAATGCGCGCACTCGGGTTTCGGAGGAGAGATATTCTTTTCGCGTTCATGGTGGAATCCCTGCTGCTGAGTTTTACCGGCGGCTGCGCTGGATTGTTCTTTTCATCATTCATGCAGCTTCTGACCATTTCGACCATGAACTTCCAGACCTTTTCGGAACTGGCCTTTACCTTCGCGCTGACCTTCGAGATATTTTACAAGGCCCTCTTGTTCTCACTGATAATGGGATTTATCGGCGGCGTGCTCCCCGCCGCAAGGGCGTCAAGGATGAATATAGTTGAGGCGCTAAGAGAGGGGTGATTGTTGCGGCAGGGATTCCTAGTTAAGAACGCCTGACCTTGACTCTCAGGTGCTCGACCTTCTCAACGATAACATTTTCACCGGCCTTGATCGGTCCATCGCTCCAGGCCTTCCATATCTCGCCGTGGACAAAGACCATGCCTTCGTTATGAATGTCGGTCCTGGCTTTGCCCTCAAGTCCGACAAGCCCTTCGGCCCCGGTGACAGGCTTCTGTTTCTGAGCCTTCACAGCAAGCCTGATCGTCAGGAAGAAAAACAGTGTGGTAAGAAGGACCCCGGGAAGGACCACTTTAAGAGAGAGCTGGAAAAAAGGCAGAGGTGATTCAAAGAGCATCAGGGAGCCAATGGTCATCGAGATTATCCCGCCGATCGTAAGCACGCCATGAGAGATAATTTTGATTTCAAGAATGAAAAGGATCAGGGCGAGAATGATCAGGAGCAGTCCGGCATAATTTACTGGCAGGGTCTGAAATGAATAGAAAGCGAGTATCAACGAGATCGCGCCGAACACCCCTGGGAATATCGCGCCGGGATTTGTCATCTCAAAAAATATGCCGTAAAAGCCTAACAGCATCAGCAAATACGCGACATTCGGATCGCTGATGAGATCCAGGATCTTGCTCCTGATGCCCATCTCCTTCATTACGATCTTTACGTCTTTGGTTTTTAAAACACGCTTCCCTGCCGCGGTTTCAACCTCTTTATTATCTATGGAGTCGAGAAGTGTTTTCAGGTCCGCCGCGACAAGATCGATCACCTTCAGTTTCAAGGCTTCGGTCTCTGTGATCGACACGCTCTCCCGCACAGCCTTCTCCGCCCATTCGGCATTCCTTCCCCTTTTCCCGGCTGTGGACTTAATGTAAGCGGCGGCGTCATTGACGGCCTTTTCCGCCATTGTCTTGTCCATTTTTTCTCCAACGCCTACGGGATGCGCAGCCCCGATATTAGTGCCCGGTGCCATCGCTGCAATATGCGCGGCAATGGTAATGAATACCCCCGCTGACGCGGCCCGCGCCCCTCCCGGAGCTACATAGACAGCTACGGGGACCTCGCTCGCAGTCATCCTTTTTACGATAGACCTCATTGAGGTATCCAGCCCGCCCGGGGTGTCGAGTTCGATGACAAGCAACTCCGCTTTTTCCTTCTCCGCTTCATCTATGCTTTTTGTAATGTATTCGGACATGACGGGATTCACTACGCCATCCGCTTTTATGACGATTATGTCAGCGACCGATTGTGAGACGAAAAGAAGTGACGCGAGAAGGGAAAAAAATATAAACGATATTTTACCGGACATACCGGACATAATTGAATTGCAGTTGAAAAGGTTTTTCATGGTATAATACTTTTACTAAATTTTAACATAAGAATTCAGGATATGCTGAAAATCAACGAAATCTTCAAAAGCATTCAGGGGGAATCAACTTTCGCGGGGCTCCCCTGCACTTTCATAAGACTCGCCGGCTGCAATCTCAGATGCACTTACTGCGATACCAGTTATGCTTACTACAACGGCAAGGAGATCGCTGATGATGAGATCATTTCAAAGATAGATGAATACGGCGTCAAGTACGTGGAGTTCACCGGCGGCGAACCTTTGCTCCAGGAAGAAACTCCGCCTTTGCTTAAGACCCTCCTTGATAAGGGCTACACCGTATTGATCGAAACAAACGGCTCCATATGCATCGGCTGCCTCGACAAAAGACTGAATATCATCATGGATTACAAATCTCCGAAAAGCGGGATGAGCGAAAGGATGCGTCCAAAGAACTTTGATTTTTTAAAAAAGACCGACCAGATAAAATTTGTCCTCATGGACGAGTCCGATTACACCTGGGCAAAGGGTGTGATCTCGGAGAATAAACTCGCCGAGAGGTTCGATAACATCCTGATGTCCCCTGCCTACGGCATCCTGCCTGCCAAAGACCTCGTGATGTGGGTATTGCGCGACAACCTTCCCGTCAGGGTGCAATTGCAGATCCATAAATACATCTGGGCTCCCGACGAGCACGAAGGGGTCTTTTAAGATGGGAATTCAGAAGGCAGAATTCAGAAGACAGAAGACAGATTAAAGAAAGTGAAATGGTTTGGCGTAGAACTTCAGGCGCTCAAAAAAGAAAACCTCCTCAGAAAACTTACCTGCATTGGCCCATCTCACGGCCCAAAGATCTTAATTAACGGTCAAACCTTTATCAATTTTTCCTCAAATGATTATCTCGGCTTGTCAGGCCATCCTGAAATTGTGAGGGCCGCCGCAGGGGCGTTAAAGGAATACGGACTCGGCTCCGGCTCATCAAGACTTCTGAGCGGCACATATACTCCGCATGAAAAACTTGAGGCGCGGATAGCCAAATTCAAAAGGACGGAAGCCGCCCTTGTATTCAACACAGGGTATGCTGCCAATACCGGGACCATTCCGGCGATAGCAGGAGATGATGCATTGATCTTCAGTGATGAGCTCAATCATGCGAGCATTGTTGACGGCGTGAGACTTTCAAAGGCCGATGTGAAAATTTATAAACATCGAGACGTAAATAATCTTGAATCTCTTTTAAAGAAAAATTGCAAAAGCAGATCGATCAAAAGACGCCTGATAATCACCGACACGATCTTCAGCATGGACGGAGACATTGCGCCGCTGAAGGACATTCTTTCTTTTTGTGAAAAATATGACGCACTGCTGATGATCGATGACGCTCATGGTACAGGTGTGATCGGGAAAACCGGCAGGGGCGCTCTTGAGCATTTCAACATTAGATCAAACCGCGTAATACAGATGGGCACGTTGAGTAAGGCGGCCGGATGTTTCGGCGCATTTGTCGCGGGTCCAACCGATTTAATAAACCTGCTGATCAGCAAGGCAAGGAGCTTCATCTATTCGACCTCCCTCCCTCCAGCAATTACTGAGGCAAGCACGAAAGCAATAGATATTGTTGAGAATGAGTCGGGACAGAGAAGGAATAAATTATGGAAAAACAGGTTGCGATTATCTGAAGGTCTCAAGGGCCTCGGTTTTGATACGCTTAACTCGGAGACGCCGATAATCCCGGTGCTGATCGGCGATACAAAAAAAACGTTGAAGGCGGGGGGTTATCTTTTCAAAGAAAAAATATTCGCCCCTGCAATACGCCCACCCAGTGTGCCGGAGGGAAAATGCAGATTAAGGTTTTCAGTAACCTCCGCACATACGGATAAAGATATTGATCGGGTGTTGGAGAGTTTAAGAAAGGTTAAAAACAAATAACCACAGAGACTCAGAGGCACGGAGATGTTTTTATAAAGACATTTTAATTCCTCCGTGTCTCAGTGCCTCAGTGGTTTTTAAATTATTACTAAAATGGTCTGTCTAATCACCGGTTCATCAAGAGGTCTCGGAAAATCTGTTGCTCTCGCTTTTGGAAAGCGGGGGCATCGGGTGGTTGTTCATTTCAAAGATAAAAAGAGTGAGGCTGATGCAGTTGCTTCCGGGATAAAAGAATCGCTGGCGCTCAAAGCTGATGTCAGAGATTTCAATGAGGTGAAATCTCTGGTTGAAAAAGTCGTGCGGAAATGGGGCCGCATTGATGTGCTTGTGAATAACGCAGGAATTACAAAAGAGGCCCTGCTGTTAAAGACATCCGAAAAAGATTTTGACGAAGTAGTTGACACCAACCTCAAGGGGCCGTTCAATTTCATCCGCGCCGTTGCTCCATACATGACAAAGCAGAAAACCAAACACATCATAAACATCTCCTCCATCGCCGGGATAAAAGGCAAGGCAGGTTTGTCAGCTTACTCAGCGTCAAAGGCTGGTCTCATCGGTTTAACTATAAGTGCGGCACGAGAACTTAGTAAACACAACATCATGGTCAACGCCGTTCTTCCCGGATACATGCTCACTGAAATGGGAATGGCATCGAATGAGAAAGCAAAAGAACTCGCGCTTCAGGACAGTCTTGTAAAAGAATTCTCTAACCCCGATAATGTCGCCGACTTTATCTGCTACCTTTCAGAGACAAAAGGAATAACAGAACAGGTTTTCAATCTGGATTCAAGGATATTGTAGGGGCGGGAGTTTAGAGACCGGCAATGGGAATTGACAAGCGCTTGGCATCATGCCATTATAGTCTTAATTCTGGTCAACCTTAATGGAGGTCATCGAAATGAAAACTTTATCGCTTTCCGAGGCAAAAATGAAATTAAGCGGGCTTGTCGAATCAGTTTCCAGGACCGACGAAGAGATAGTCATTACGAAAAACGGCTCACCCGCAGCTGTGTTGATAAGTCCTGACGAATTTGAGAGCCTTAAAGAGACCATTGCCGTCCGTTCTGATGTGTCTCTCATGAATGAAATTAAAAAGGGACTGAAAGCCCTGAAAGCAAAAAAGGCAAAACTATATACCCTTGATGAATTGTTCGGGTAACCTTCCCTGTCATGGCACATTCAACATACAAGCTGAAAATTCCCGATGATATTGCACATCTAATCCGCACACTGCACCCCGAACTTAAAAAAAAGAGCAGGGCCGGCCTCAAGGCCATTCTGTCAAATCCAGCCGACGGCAAAGCGCTTAAAGACGAACTCGCAGGACTGCGAAGCTTCCGTATCAGCAAATTCAGGATCATCTACAGAGAAGGCCGAAATGTAATCGAACTTGTCGCCATTGGTCCGCGTGAACGGATATATGAAGATACCTACCGGCTGTTGAAAAAAGAGGGTCTGGACTGACCGAGGAATTAACTATGCACAAAGGCATTTTCATAACAGGCACTGACACTGGCGTCGGCAAGTCATTTGTAGCAATCGGCCTGATGAGGGCTTTTAAGGAAATGGGATTGCAGGTCTGTCCCATGAAGCCGGTGGAGACAGGCTGCAAAGTTCAGAAGGGAAAGCTCGTTCCGGCGGATACAATGGAACTTATCAACGCTGCTGATGTGAATGAGCCGCTTGACCTCATCAACCCTTACCGTTTCAGACAACCGCTTGCCCCGGCAGTAGCGGCTGAGGTGGAGGGAGTTGTAATCAAAAAAGAAAAGATATTGTCCGCACACAAACAACTTTCAAAGAGATACGACATTACAATTGTCGAAGGCGCAGGCGGGATAATGGTGCCTGTGTATAAAAAATATCTCTTCCTTGACCTTATTAAAGATATGAGACTGCCGGTCATAATCGTCTCAAGGCCCGGCCTCGGAACGATCAACCATACCCTGCTGACGATAAACGCCGCGAGGAGCAGAGGGATAGAAGTTGCCGGTGTGATAATAAATTATTCGGGAAAGATAAAAAAAGATATTTCCGTGAGGACTAACCCTGAAGTGATAGAGGGGCTTGGCAGGGTCCCGGTCTTGGGTATTTTGCATTCCGGAAAAGTATTTGCACAAATTGCGAAAAATATTTTGTCCTGTCTTCAGTAATTCAGAGGCATTAAATTAACCGGGACCCTGTCCCCGCGTTATTCCACAACCAGCTTGCCTATCATACCACCCCATGAATAATGGAATCCCTTTTCAATGTAACAGCCAAATTCAAACTCGCCTGATTTGGATGCGTAAAATTCCCCGGCAACCTTCTTGCCTTTGGGAACTTCAAAGCGCAGGCCGTAACCGTTGAGCCTGAAATTATAATCCCAGTCAACGCTCTCCACTTCCAATATCACGTGGGAATCCTTCTTCACCTTGATGACATTCGGCTCCCAGTTGCAGTTTTCACCTTTCAATTGGACTTTCATGACAGGCGCGCTGGCAGGCATTCCCTCCAGGGCTGTCATTTTCTGCTTGGCGGCGCATCCGACAATAAAGATCATAAAAACAAGAAGACATAACTTTCTCACTTTGCTCCTCCTTTCATTAAAATAATTTTGTGCGTATTTCTTATCTTCTGATTATCATATAAGGCAATGCGTGTCCACTTTAAAAATTTTATAAAACTATAAAACACAAGGCTTGAAATTCCCTTCTTTGACTTACACTTTTCAAATCAGTTAACTTTATATTCATGCGCCACCCGGAATGGATAAAGGTAAAATTAACAGAGACACACGGTACAAAAAAGATACTCAGAGATCATAAGGTCTCTACCGTCTGTGAAGAAGCCCGGTGCCCCAACCAGGGAAAGTGTTTTTCTAAGAACACCGCGACCTTTATGGTCTTAGGCGACAGGTGCACGAGGAACTGCTCCTTCTGCGCTGTTGAATCCTCAAGCCCTTTGCCGCTTGACCCCGGTGAGCCTGAAAGGGTCGCGGATGCCGCGTCAGCGCTGGGCCTGAAATTCGTCGTCATCACCTCTGTGACGAGAGACGATCTGCCGGACGGCGGGGCCGGGCAGTTTGCAAGAACGATACAGGCGATACGGAAGAAAAACCCGGCAATTAAAATAGAAGTGCTGACTCCTGATTTCAGGGGAAATGTTGAGGCGTTAAAAACAGTCCTTGACGCACAGCCCGATGTATTCAATCATAATGTCGAAACAGTTCCGCGCTTGTATTCAACGGTCAGGCCTCAGGCCGGTTATCTTCTTTCGATAAACGTACTGAAAACTGCAAAGCAATTGTGTCCCGGTATGAAAACCAAATCAGGACTTATGCTCGGCCTTGGAGAGAATGAATCAGAGGTGCTGTCTGTCATGAGAGATTTGAGGGACGCAGGCTGTGACTTTCTGACAATCGGCCAATACCTGAGGCCGGGGAGAAACAATATCCCCGTTGTTGAATACATAAGACCTGAGATGTTTGAACAATACAGGATAAAGGGACTTGAAATGGGTTTTACCGCCGTCGCTTCATCGCCGCTGACGAGAAGCTCAATGGACGCGCATAAAATATATTATAATAATCCTTAGATTTCGCATCTGTGTCATCTGCGTAATCTGCGGATATTTTTTTAAGGAGATCGTATGCTTGAGTTTAAGAGAATAAAACGCCTTCCGCCTTATGTCTTTGCGATTGTAAACCAGCTAAAGATGGAGGCGCGGAGGAAGGGTGAGGACATCATCGACCTCGGCATGGGAAATCCCGATATGCCGACACCTCAGCACATTGTAGAAAAACTTGTAGAGGCGGCCCAGAACCCGAAGAACCACAGGTACTCCGCATCAAAAGGTATCACCCAGTTGAGGCTTGCAATATGCGAGTGGTACAAGAGGCGATTTGACGTTGATCTCGACCACGAGACCGAGGCGGTAGTGACAATCGGCTCAAAGGAAGGGTTGTCTCATCTCGCATACGCGATGATCGAGCCCGGCGACCTTATATTGACTCCGGCCCCAGCGTACCCAATTCATCCCTACAGTTTCATCCTTGCCGGAGGCGACGTCAGGAGCATCCCGATCGGAAAAGACACGGATTTTTTTAAAAGCATGGAAGACGCCTTCAGGACAGCATGGCCGAGGCCGAAGGCGCTGCTGATAAACTTTCCCCATAATCCGACAACCGCCTGCACTGATATTGAATTCTTTCAGAGGGTGGTTGATTTTGCGAAGGAGAACAACATTATCGTTATCCATGATTTTGCTTATGCCGATCTTGCTTTCGATGGTTACAAACCGCCGAGCTTTCTCCAGGCAAAAGGCGCGAAAGATGTGGGTGTGGAATTCTTCTCGCTCACGAAAAGTTATTCAATGGCGGGCTGGAGGGTCGGCTTTTGCGTGGGCAATAAGGAAATAGTCGGCGCGCTTACAAAGATAAAAAGCTATCTCGACTACGGCATGTTCCAGCCGATACAGATCGCGAGCATCATTGCATTGAGAGGGCCGCAGGACTGCGTTGGGCAGATCGCAAAGACATACGAAAGCAGAAGGAACGTTTTGATACAGGGACTGAATAGCGCGGGATGGATAGTGGAGCCTCCAAAAGCAACCATGTTCGTATGGGCTGATATCCCTGAACCGTTCAGGAAAATGGATTCGCTCGAATTTTCAAAGCACCTGATAAAAGAAGCCGGTGTTGCTGTTTCACCCGGTATCGGCTTCGGCCCGGCAGGTGAGGGATTTGTCCGGTTTGCACTGGTGGAAAACGAGCACAGGATAAAACAGGCGGCACGGGGAATCAAGAAAGCGCTGAATAAACTGTAAATTGAATCGTGATGCGTAAAGCGTAATGGGCAAAAAAACAATTCATAACGCATTACGGATTTCTCATAACGGTTTTAATATTATCTTGTCCTTACCTTGAATAAATCCAAGTATTTGGAGCATAATATTTTTCCAGATAAAATTTATTGACTGCTTGCGGGGTAACATTGAAAAACAACTCTGTAAATATCGGCATTATCGGTTTTGGAACTGTAGGGGCCGGGACCGCAAAAATTCTTTTGAGGAAACGCGCGGAACTTGAGGGTAAGCTCGGTTTCCCGCTTGTTCTCAAAAACATTGCCGACCTCGATACAAAACGCGACAGGGGCATTAAACTTCCAGCCGGGGTCCTGATAAATGACGCGAAGGCAATGTTGAATGATCCCTCCATTGATATCGTGGTAGAGCTTATGGGCGGGATACATCCGGCAAAGGAGTTTATCCTTCAGGCAATTAAAAACGGCAAGCACGTTGTGACTGCCAACAAGGCGCTTCTTGCTACTGAAGGCCACGAGATATTCAAGGCGGCGAGAAAGAGCAAGGTGGATATCGGCTTTGAGGCGTCGGTTGCCGGCAGCATCCCTATTATAAAGGTGGTGAGGGAGTCGCTCATCGGCAACAACATCCAGAGTATCTACGGCATCATCAACGGGACGTCGAATTATATTCTTACCAAAATGACCGATGAGGGAATTGACTTCGGGACAGCCCTCAAAGAGGCCCAGGCGCTTGGCTACGCGGAGGCAGACCCTACTTTTGATATTGAAGGCATTGATTCAGCGCACAAGCTGACGATCCTTTCATCGCTTTCTTTCGGCGTCCCGCTTTCCTTTAAAAAGATCTACACTGAAGGCATAACGAAGATCACACCGCTGGATATCCAGTTTGCATCTGAGTTTGGATATAAGATAAAATTACTGGCGATCGCGAAACAGGCTGACAGGCATGTCGAGGTCAGGGTGCATCCGACAATGCTCCCGAAGGACCACCTCATTGCAAATGTGAACGGCGTGTTTAATGCGATTTACATTGAGGGCGACGCGATAGGCTCCCAGCTTTATTATGGAAAGGGAGCCGGTGAAATGCCCACGGGCAGCGCCGTTGTCAGCGACATCGCGGATATCGCAAGAGGTATCAAAACAGGTCTGTCATGCAGAACACATGGAATTACCATGACTGAGAACCCTGAATTGAAGATCAAAAAAATTGAGGACATCAGGACCTGTTATTACCTGCGCTTCTCAGCGCTTGACAAACCGGGGGTGCTGTCCAAAATATCGGGCATCCTCGGAAGCCACGATATAAGCATAAAGTCGATGATACAGAAGGGCAGAAAGGTAGAGAAGGCGGTGCCTGTTGTTATGATGACGCATGAAGCAAGGGAAAATGATATGGCGCAGGCGCTGAAAGAGATCAACCGCCTCTCGCTTGTGTCGGAGAAAACCATTTATCTGAGGGTCGAGGGAGGAGAAGGTTAATTCATGGAAGGGACAAAACCAGACAAATTTTTAGATATAAGAGGCGTTGTTTGCCCTTATACTTTAGTAAAGTCCAAGCTTGCAATTGAAAATATTAAGGTCGGCCAGATTCTTGAAATTATACTGGATTATCCTGAGGCGTCAGACAGCATCCCGAAGGCAATGTTGAATTATGGCCATTCTGTTTTGAAGGTAGAAAAAATAAATCCGAAGGAATGGATTGTTCAGGTTAGAAAAGAGGTAGAGGACTGATGGAATTCACCGAGGAGCAATTAAAAAGGTACAGCAGGCATATAATCCTTCCTGAGGTCGGCGGCAAGGGACAGCAGAAGATCTCAAATTCAAAGGTCCTCATTGTCGGCGCAGGCGGCCTTGGCTGTCCTGTCGGATATTACCTTGCAGCGGCAGGCGTCGGCACTCTCGCCCTTGTGGATAATGACGTTGTTGAACTGAGCAATTTGCAAAGACAGATCGCGCACAGCGTAAAAACACTTGGCATGAATAAGGCTGATTCAGCGAAGCAGACCTTTGAGAACCTGAACCCTGATGTAAATGTAGTTGCAGTAAAAGAGAGGATCAACAGCAAGAACATCCTTGGCCTGTTCAAAGATTATGACATCATCGTGGACGGGACGGACAATTTCCCTACACGTTATCTGATCAATGACGCATGTGTGATGCTGAAAAAACCCCTTGTCAGCGGGGCTATTCTCAGGTTTGAAGGACAGGTCACAACAATATTGCCGGGCGAAGGCCCGTGTTACCGGTGCCTGTTTGAAGAGCCGCCACCTGCAGGGCTTGTGCCCTCATGCCAGGAGGCAGGCGTGCTCGGCGTTCTTCCCGGGATCATCGGCGCGCTTCAGGCTACCGAGGTTTTGAAATTGATCATCGGCAAGGGAAAACCTTTAAAGGGTGAATTGCTGATCTATGATGCCCTTGGCGTGAATTTCAGAAAAGTGAGGGTCCCAAAAAACAGCGACTGTCCTATTTGCGGCAAGAACCCTACGATCAAGGAACTGTCGGATATACCGGAACAGTATTGTTCGATATAATCAGATAAATGTCATTGCCCGCTTGATCGGGCAATCCAGTACCTTATTAAAACTGGATTCCCGTTTTCACGGGAATGACGGAAACAACATGGAGGCAAGGTAAATGGGTTTTGTACATGGACTGAAATGCAGGGAGTGCGGAAGAGAGTACCCTGTTGATCCTATATATGTTTGTGAATTCTGCTTCGGCCCTCTTGAGGTCGTTTACGACTATAAAGAGATAAAGAAGGTTTTGACTAAGGAGAAGATCCTCTCAAGGCCGCAGAACCTGTGGCGGTACAAAGAATTGCTGCCGATTGACGGAGAACCCACAAGCGGGCTCCAGTCAGGGTTCACCCCTCTTGTTAAGGCGGACAAGCTTGCAAAAATTATCGGGGTGAAGGAACTCTATATCAAGGACGACACCGTTACTCACCCTACCCTCTCTTTTAAAGACAGGGTGGTCGCGGTTGCGCTTTCCAAGGCAAGGGAGTTCGGGTTTGATACAGTGGCCTGCGCGTCAACAGGCAATCTCGCGCATTCCGTATCAGCCCACGGCGCGGCAGGAGGTTTCAAGAGATTCATCTTCATCCCCGCGACCCTTGAGCGCAGCAAGATAGTGGCCTCGCTTGTGTATGAGCCTAATCTCATCGCTGTGGACGGGAATTACGACGACGTAAACAGGCTGTGCAGTGAAGTCGCGAATAAATACCGCTGGGCATTCGTGAATATCAATATCCGTCCGTTTTACGCGGAAGGCTCGAAGACCCAGGGATACGAAATTCTCGAACAGCTTGGATGGAAAGCCCCGGACGCGGTTGTGGTCCCATCCGCGAGCGGTTCTTTGCTTACGAAGATATGGAAGAGTTTTAAAGAGTTCAAGGAACTCGGTTTGATCGATGGATTACATTCAAAGGTGTATTCAGCCCAGGCAACAGGATGTTCGCCGATAGTTACCGCCATAAAGGCAGGCGTTGATGTTATCAAGCCGGTAAAACCTGACACGATCGCAAAGTCCCTCGCCATCGGAAATCCCGCGGACGGTTATTACGCCACTCATGTGGTAAAGGAAAGCGGCGGATTCGGGGAAGACGTCCCGGACCAGGAGATAATAGACGCGATAAAACTCCTTGCGAGGACAGAGGGGATATTTGCGGAGACAGCGGGCGGGGTCACTTTGGCCTCTGCGATCAAGCTGATAAGAGAAGGCCATATAAAAGAAGACGACCTGACCGTGCTTTGCATAACAGGCAACGGTCTCAAAACAAAGGAAGCTATTATGGGACAAACCGGCGAACCTTATCAAATTCAACCGAACCTGAAATCCTTTGAAGAAGTTTTAAAGAAAATAAAGTAATAATATATCCGCAGATAACTCAGATTACGCAGAGAGAATAAAAAAACAAATCTGCGCAATCTGCGGATGTATCAATATAAAGGAGGAGCATTAAATGGCAGTAACAGTAAAAATACCCGTACCGCTTCAGAGACTAACACAGGGAAAGGCAGAAGTTGAAGGGGAACCCGGCACAATCATATCACTTATTACCAACCTTGATCAGAAGTATCCGGGACTCGGCGAAAGAATATCCGATGGCGGCAAACTGAGGAGATTTGTAAACGTTTATGTAAATGAGGAAGACGTGAGATTTCTCAAAAACGAAGCCACCGAGGTCAAAGACGGAGATGAAATTTCCATAGTCCCCGCAATTGCAGGAGGGACAAAAAACAGCTATTAGCATTTGTTAGCTGTGAGCAACTGACTGCTGATCGCTAAGAGCTTATTGCTGATTTAAAAAGGGAGTTAAGATGAAAACGAGAATAAAATTAACATTTCCGCAGCAGCTCATCAGGGAGCCTGTGATATTCGCTATGGCAAAGAAATTCGATATAATGCCGAATATCAGGAGGGCGCGCGTAACTGAAAGCGTCGGAGAGATGATACTCGAACTTGAAGGTCTGAATGAAAATATCGAGAAAGGCATCGAATCTCTCAGACAGCAGGGAGTTAATGTGGAGCTTGTGGAAGGCGACATCATCGAATAATGACGCAGCCCTGGCATGGCCTTATCAATCAATACAGAAGTTTCCTGCCCGTAACAGACAAAACACCTGTTGTCACCCTCAATGAAGGCAATACTCCTTTAATAACGGCCTCCCATATTAATGAAGTAATCAAAGAAGAGATCAGTTTGTATTTTAAATTCGAGGGCGCAAACCCCACCGGCTCATTCAAAGACCGGGGCATGACCCTTGCCATTTCAAAGGCAGCTGAGGAAAATGCGAAGGCAGTTATCTGTGCGTCAACAGGCAATACATCCGCGTCAGCGTCGGCATATTCCGCAAGGGCCAACATGTCCTGCATTGTGCTCATTCCCGAAGGCAAGATCGCGATGGGCAAACTCGCCCAGGCAATGATACACGGCGCGATGGTGCTGCAGGTCGACGGCAATTTTGACGACGCGTTGAGAATGGTCAAAGAGGTCGTGGCAAAACATCCCATTGTGCTTGTCAACTCCATAAATCCCTTCCGTATCGAGGGACAGAAGACTGCGGCCTTTGAGGTCTGCGACCAGCTCGGTAAAGCGCCTGTTTATCATGCGCTCCCTGTCGGCAATGCCGGGAACATCACTGCTTACTGGAAAGGCTATAAAGAATATCATGCGTCCGGGAAGATCACGTCCCTGCCCAAAATGATAGGATTTCAGGCGGCAGGCGCGGCGCCTATTGTGCTGGGTCACCCTGTTGAAAAGCCTGAAACGATTGCCACGGCGATCAGGATCGGCAACCCCGCAAGCTGGAAGGGCGCAGAGACCGCAAGAGACGAATCCGGTGGGAAGATAGATTCCGTGACCGACGATGAGATCCTGGAGGCGTATAAATTCATTGCGTCACGCGAGGGGATTTTCTGTGAACCGGCTTCAGCCGCTTCCCTCGCAGGTGTGATCAAATTCTCAAAGCGGAACTACTTCAAACAAGGCGACACCATCGTCTGCACCCTCACCGGCCACGGGTTAAAAGATCCCGATAACGCGCTGAAGGTTTCAAAAGAGCCGGTAAAGATAAAATCGTCACTTTCCGCATTGGAAAACATCCTCAGAGGCTGCTGCATATAGCCGGCACATCATGGCTGTTATTTTTCTTTCTTTTCTTTTTCGTGATCGTTGAATCCGGGATAGAGTTCCTTAAAACACTCGGGACACAGTCCATGTGAAAAATCCACCCCGATATAATCATTGAAGTAAGATTCAACATTGTGCCAATACTCCTGGTCATCCCGGATCTTTTTGCATTTGGCGCAGATAGGGATGATATCGCGTAAAGTGGATATCTCGCTGATATCTTCGAGGATCAGCAGGGCAAGCGGCTCTTTTCTGCCCGGTACCGGGCTTGCCGTTATCAGCACTTCGAGTTCTTTTCTTGTCCCTTGAAGCAGGATATCGATCTTGGTCCGTCTCCTTATTACGGCCTGACCCTGCAGACAGCCAGTTACGGAATTCCTTATCACACAGTTACGGCAAAACGGCGCCCTCCCGCATCCTTCCGCAACATCATGAGAGTGCAGGCAATGAAGCGCCTCGCCGCCCCGCCGCTTCAGCACGGTTGCCTTGTTCAGTCCAAACACTTTCTCAGCGGCAATGTTCAGATCATGGATCCTCACGTCATCATCGACCACAAAGATCATCAGAGGGATCGCATCCAGTATTTCCCTGTAGTATGAATTTCCAATATTCTCCATCTCTTCTCCTTAGGTATATGAAACCGAAAAATGTCTGATTAAAATTCTACAGCGGAATCAGGCGCAGCGCAAGTTTTTTCAGGCAAATTTTCAGTTCGGCTTAAAAAAAGCCGATAAAAAACTAAAATCCTTTGAGGAAGGATAAGTGAATGGAAAAAGACAGTGACTGGTTTAAAGAAGAAATAAAAGAGATCCAGACACGGCTTGAGAAATTAATTAAGGCAGTTGAAGAGCTGACTGAAGAAAAAGATGACAAAGAAAGAGATTATGGAATATAAAGTGGTCATACAGGAAAACCTGGACGACGGCAATTTGTTTTTTCACAACTACCCCCTTGAACCCTTTTCCTTTAAGGAAGCACTGAAGTTCAGGGCGATGAGTTATCATTCCGATTGTTTTTTCATTGTAGAGTATTCTTTAAATTGATCATTCAGGTTTAATTATAACTCCTGCCGAATATAACACATTCATCTCAAGCCGTATTCCTTCAGTGCCTGAGAGACATTCAATCTCTCTCAGATGTTCTCTTCTGAATCTTTCCAGATCTTTCGGAGTGAGGCTGCTTACAAACCGGCGAAGACCGGCATTCCATACTATGTCCCACCACTGACCGGCATCTGTAAGATAATAGCTTATATCTTTTGTGTTGACGCGAACTTCGGATAAACCGGCCTTTTCAAAAAGAGCAGCACACTCTTCCTGTGTTGAAAGACGCCGCCACGTGGGAGGCGTCTCCACTCCGAATTTTTCTATTCGTTCAAAAAACATATCTACCTGGGGAGAAAACGTCCCGCCTTGAAAACTCGTCGCAAGGACCCTGCCGCCGGGTTTCACTTTTTCCATGACTCGGCGAAGCATACCTTCCATGTCCTCAACAAAAAAGATGCTGAAGGAAAACACGGCAGCGTCAAAATTGTTTTCCGGAAAATCAAGTGCCTGCATGTCCATAGAAAGCAGATCAATATTGCGGATGTCTCTTTCCTCGATCTTTGCCTTTGCTCGCGCAAGCATTCCCTCTGAAAAGTCGATCCCCGTGACCCTCCCCTGCGGCAAGACAGCGGCAAGCGCCATCGCGGCATGGCCCGTGCCGGTTGCGACATCGAGCACATGTTCATCGCCTTTCAGATTTAGATACTCTGAAAGATGTTTGGCGCTTTCAGGGAAGAAACGCAACGCGGGATTGTCATAGCCCACAGCCACGCTATTAAAAGCCTCCCTGAGCTTCTTTTTCATTTCCTGTTCCTGAGATTCATTATTATCAGACATCTACTCAGTCCTCCACTTACATTTATAAGAACTCTTTCCTCACCGGCGACCATGCGTCCACGGCTCTGCAGGGCTTGCTGCCTGTGGAGGCAGAATGAATAATGTTTGATGGAATGGCTATTACTTCACCGGATTTCAAAGCAACGGTCTTTCCTTCATAGGCAAAAGTCAGCTCCCCCTCCAGTATGAGAGTGATCTGCTCCGCCTCATGCGAATGCTCCGGGAATTTGGTGTCCGGCTCCATTTCGAAATAAGTTAGCATCGCCTTTTCCAGACCGACAGCCCACATCTTCGCACCGGGGACGTTAGGTTTTAATGATAACGCATTGGCGTTGTATACTTTGATTTTCTTCATATGTCTTTAATCCTTTTTTAAAATGACATCCACCATTGTTTTCGTGTCCTGGCAAAACAGTTTTTTGATCTTGTCCCTGTATTCCTGAGGGGTGATCTTCTCCTGGTGCGTCCCGATTATAATCTTGATATCCGGGAATGCCTCCTCTATCGTCTTTTTGTATTTCTCCTGAAACGGGCAAAGCGCCTTCATGCAGAAAGTGAAATGGATCGCATCCACCTTGAATTCGGTCAGTCCCCGGATACGCTTCAATAATTTATCCGGCCCTGTGAGGGTCGGGCATCCGGGACAGTTGATTATGCCGATGAGGTCCAGCGGCTCATCTTTGGGATAAGCCTCAAAGGCCCCGGCCCTCTTTCGTAAATCCGCCAGACAACTGACTGACGAACACCCAAGTTCCTGCGTTGCGTTAGAGCATGTTAAAATTCCAATCCTTGCCATTTTATTTCCTCCTTTGATATTTCCAGAACTTTTTCCGTCATTTCCGTAAATTTTGAATCTCCCGCGCCATTGAGTCTATATCATAATCGGCAGTATCGCTGTCCGTTAAATATTTGTTCTCCCTGCAATATGATGTCAGTTCGTATAATGCGCACCGGAATTCTTCCTTAACGGTTTCCATTTCACCCATACCATCGCAGCCTTTCTGCCTTTTTTGAGCAAGCAGATATATATCAGCGTATTCCCGCGCATTGCAAAAAAGTTTTGAGAGATTGACGTCTGTTTGCGTAATCTCCTTTATTAAATAAAGCAAGGTCGACATACCGCCTCCTTCTCATTTTATAACAGGCCTCAGTAAACCCGGGAGGACGGTCTTAACAAAAGCTAAGAATGTCCCCCGGGTTGAGCTTTAATAAATTCCTGATGTTAAGAACATCCACAACCCCCGCCTGATGAGACTGGAGCGGCGTTGTCACCTTTTGCCAGGCCCAGCGCGAGTTTGTCAATTCCGGATGCCGCTCCTTTTCTTACAGCGGTCCCGACCTTGACTGCTTCCGCGATCTCCTGCTCATCCGCCCCGCTTTCTTTGGCCTTGCCGACATGATACTGTAGACAGGGCTGACAGTTTGCGGTTACAGAAGCGCCGACGGCAATCAGCTCTTTGATACGGATATCGAGTTTCATTGTATCACCTCCTTTTCCATTTAGACGAAAAACAGAAAAGAAAGGATACAGAATATTATTTGCTCCGGAATTTCAAAAAAGTATTCTTCCTGTCACAGGCAAATTCATTACGTTCATCCCTGTAAAAATCGCAATGAGACTCAAGAGCTTTTTTCAGCATGGCGCGGGCACGGTGCAGCCTTATCTTGACCGTATCAAGGCCCAGGCCGAGGACATCGGCGATCTCTTTATTCTTTAATTCTTCCAATTCCCCAAGCACGATAACAGTCCTGTAGTCCAGCGGCAGGTTATTGACGATGTCCCGGATACACTCATTCATTTCCTTACGGATAAACTGCCGGTCAGGCTGCAGGACCTTTTCGCCTGCAAGAATATCGTCCTCAAGGACTGGGCCATCATCTCCGGTTGATCGAGTGTTCTGATCATTTTGGAACCGGGTACTGCGCAGCTTATCCAGGGCAGTATTTGTAGCGATACGATATATCCACGTGGAAATTTGAGATTTCCCCTTGAAATCCTTCAATGAATTACTGACCTTGAGAAAAACATCCTGTGACAATTCTTCAGCCACACTCCTGTCAAAAAAGCGCATGAGATACCTGAGTATTTTATGCTTATGCTTCTCATAGATCTGATGGAATTCGAGTTCATTCGTCATATGAGTAATCTTGCTTGTATCTCCTGGTCCTATTTCTTCAAATATTTCATCTGTATATTGGCAGGGATCATTGACTCGCCTTCGGGCCTCGAAGGCAGGGATTTCTTGATCTCTGACGCGATCTGCGCGGCATCGCCGGAGTTTGCGGCTAATTCCTTTGCCTTTTTATCAAAGGAGATCAGATAATTCTTCATGTCTTCTATATCTTTTTTGCCCGATACCGGCCCGTGTCCGGGGATTATCGTTACATCGCCCATTGATGAGATATGGTCAAGGACCTTGACCCAGCCGTCAATATCTCCGTCGGCCATAAAGGGATGATACCCTGTAAACAGGATGTCGCCGGCAAACACTATCTTTTTGTCCGGCAGACAAACCATTATGCTGTCATTTGTATGTGAAGCGCCATGAAAAATTAGCTCCACTTTCTGGTTACCGAGATCGATTTCCATCCTGTCGCTGAAGGTCAGCGCTGGATACGCGATCATGGTCCCTTCCATGTCTTTATCTGTAAGGCCGTATACCTTTGCATTCTTTAACGCGGCCTCGCCCTGCTTCTCCATATTCAGTTTGCAATTTTCATGAGAAATAATGACCGCCCCGAATTTTTCAAACTCTGAATTGCCGAATGTATGGTCCAGGTGAGAATGGGTATTGACAACATATTTCATGGGCTTGTCCGAGACCGCGCGAATGTCCCTGATGAAGCTCTGCGCCTCTTTTGCGGATATAAGCGTGTCAATTACGAGAATGCCCTTCTCTCCGATAACGATCCCGGAGTTTGCGCCGAAACTGTTTGCGGGAGAACCCTGTTTTACGTCAGCATACGAATAAACATTGCCGGCGATCTTTGTTAATCCGCCCTGCGCTGTTGCTGCCGGTACGAATGTCAGTGAGTAAATAAGTGCAAATACAATTACGCTCAGAACAGTAAACCTTCCTCTTGAAAATTCTTTCTTCATCTTTCCTCCTTATTTAAGATTGCTTCATCATATGATGTTTGGATTTAAAACCCGGCCCTCTATTTTATCACCTCCCTTTAGAATTCAACATTCCCGTTACCAGTCACCCGTCACTTTTATTCTTTGCCCCCAGTATCACCATTACAACCCCGGCAAGGATTATAAGCATTGCTGAAATACCGGTTGCCGTGATCTGCTCACCTGCAAGCCAAACTCCCAATATGACTGCGATAACGGGATTGACGTATGCATAGCTCGTTGCAAGCGAGGGACGCACTTTATCGAGCAGATACATGTATGCAATGAATCCCACCAGCGATCCGAAGACCGCAAGATATATAACTGCCGCTACCGAATGCCACGTTGGGACCCCGCTCACTCTCTCGCCTGCAAGCAGACTTACGGCAAGCACAAGCACCCCGCCGGTTATCATCTCAGCCGCGCTTGCCATCATCCCCGAAGGAAGGGATATGCGTCTGCTCCACACGGAACCGAATGACCAGGAGACGGCCGAGATCATCAATGCGATCGCCCCGATCGGGTTGGCCTTAAGGTCAGCTTCAAAATTCAGGACCGCCACTCCGGCAAGTCCCAGGATAAGCCCGGCCCATTCAAGACGCGATGGTCTGTGCCCCCAGATCGCTGAAAATATAACTGTCCACAGAGGCACAGTCGCGATCAAAAGCGCCGCAAGTCCGGACCCAATCCATTGTTCGGCAAACGCAACTCCGCCGCCACCGCCTAACAGTAAAAGTCCTCCGATCAATGTCGCATTTAACCACTGGGAACGGTCAGGCGTACAGACACCTTTCATCCTCAGGAATACATAAAGTCCTGCCCCCGCCGCAAGAAACCGCACCCCCATCATGAAAAAGGGAGGGAAGTCCTTCAGCGCCACCCGTATCGCCAGGTATGTCGAGCTCCAGAATATATAAACCGCAAGCAGCGCAATTATTACCCTGGCCTTTACATCTCCTCTGATCGCTTTTAAAACCATATTGAATCTCTCAGTGTGTCAATGGTAGGGGCGGGTTTGAAACCCGCCCCTACTTATCCGCAAAGGCAAAGAGCCTTCTGAAATTAAACTCTATCCCGCGTTTCGTTCTATAGTTCTCAAATCCCATCGCGAATGCATATTTAAAACGCTCCTGCTTCTTCTCCGACAAAGGGGCAAGATACGGTCTCAGCGCTGCTGAAACTCCCCATTTAAGCACATCATTGATGCTGTCAAACAGGAGAACATAATCTTTGTAAGAGACATTGATATTACCAAAGCCCGCGTCTTTGAGAAAACCATACAGCTCTTCCTTCAACGGAAAACGCCACGGCGATTCCATCCTGTTGAATTTCTCATCAAGACCGAGAGCTGCGATAGCGCTTTGTATATTTTCCGACAACGTCCAGCAAAAGTCCTTTGCGGGCATTTGGACCGCAAGCCTACCGTAAGGTTTTAACGCCCTGTGTGCGCGGGCAACCACATCCTCCTGCTCTTTTATCCACTGCAGCGCGGAATTGGAAAATACAAGATCAAACTCTTTTTCGAAATCCATGGACTGTGCCGGAATTTTCAGCAGATGCATATTGCCGAGATCAGCAGACACTTCCCTCGCTTTTGAAAGCATCTCATCCGACGGGTCAATGCCGATGACATTTCCCCTTGCGGCAAGACGCGCAAGTTCAACCGTAAGCTTTCCGGTGCCGCAGCCGAGGTCGAGTACGCAATCATCTTCTCTCACCTTTGCCCTATCAATCAGTTCCATGCCTGCGTCGATCTGCGGGGCATGTGTCAGGTCATACTGCTCTGCGTCCCATTTCATGGCACACCTCCAAAATAAAAAAGCCACGGAAATTGTTCCGTGGCTTTTGAAGTTTTCTTATTATCCGGCTAACAGTTAATAGAACTCCTCCTCAGCCACGGCATTAATATGCCATGCGGCTTTAAGATTAAGGACTATCCTGACTGTCATCGGATTAGTGAAAAACATGTTTTAAGTATAGGCCAACTTATTTCCCATGTCAAGAATTTTTTTCAAAATGAATTTTTTATAACGTCTTCAACCTTGAAAATTCTTTAAGCGACCTCGAAACACAGTCCTCTATCGCCATGCCGTCAAAATAATTCCCGGTCAGCAAAAGCCTTTTCCCAGCGATCACGCTGTCGATCATGCCGGTCAGCTTCTCATGACCAGCCCTGAGTGAAGGCACTACACTCTCTCTTGATGCGACATGCATAATGTCTTCGCGCTTTATTCCAAGCACCTCGCTGATGCGCTTCAGCTTGGCGTCATGGTCCATGATGCCCGGTTTGAAATGAAAGGTGAAACCGCGGTACATGTCATGGTGAACAATGTCCCTGGAGACTACGGAGAAAAAATTATCTCCAAGCGGGATGAGCCCGGCGCAGGGGGCCATGCGGACCGTTTCCCTTTTCACTGCCACACCAACGGATTCAACCCGCGCCTCCCTGATCTGTGACAGGTATACAGAGACATCAGGGAATGACGCGGACAGGAGCCGCGCAGCAGCAGAAGGCGGTATTGCCAATGCGAGATTCCGTGACTCATATGTGCTGCCGTCTGTAGTCATGATTGCAAAGACGTCTTTATCAAAACTGATGTCACGGGTTTCCTTTCCGGTCATGACAGTTATATCTTTCTGCGAGACAATCGAATCCGTGATGGTCTGGATGCCGTTGTCCAGAGAAAATTTACGCATGATATCCTTTCTGCGGGGACGCTTTTTAAAAAGCATATCGGACGGGAAATCATCAGCGGCCTGACAGATCACGGCGCTGAGCGAAGGCGAAAGGACTTTTTCATAGTTATTGCTCCCGACGATCTTTGAATAATAGGACCTGATGCTCTGCCCTTCTTTTTTGAGAGTAAAAAGTTTCGGCACTGACAATAACAGCTCCACAAAATCAAGCTGAGAAGGAATGGATGTTATCCTGTTATCGGCAAGCATCCTGAAAGACACCTTTTCACGCTGGATAATCCGGCTGATAGCGCCGCTCTCTTCCAGAACACGAATGAGGTTGCAGTAGGAATTGTAACAGGTGTGGGCCCCGAGTTCTATCCAGAACCCATCAGTACCTTCAAAGCGCTGCGAATGAAACGTGCCCCCTGCCCTGTCACTTTTTTCCAGCACGAGGGTTTTAAATCCCGCCCTGGCGCAATAATGCGCAAGGCTCAACCCGCTGATACCGGCGCCTACGATTACAATGTCAAAGTTATTCATAGAGAACTCCGTTCCAATGGTTGCTGAAATGGAAGGCTGCGGAAGAATTTCTATACGACACCTTTAAAAGCAGAGGGCAAAGAGCAGAGTGCATAGAGTAAAAGGCATGAATACTATTGCCCTGAAGCAAAAATGTAATAAGTCGTTTGTCGATTATAGAAATTCTGTAGCAGGTTTTCATTTCAGCCCCATATATACTAAATATGTTTGTTGACTTATAACCTCTCAGACATTTTACATCATTTGCGTGCTTCAACATAGACGCTGACCACATAATCATCGAGGGATTCACCTTTACCCAAGCTGTTTAAGATCGCCCTGCCGATGGGGTCTTTTGTGTCCGGGTCGATGCAGGCCGAAGAACCTTTGACGGTCACTTTAACATTTTTAAATCCAGCGTCCTTAACTAATTTTTTATAGTCTTCGACAAGTATTGCTCCGCCTACACAGCCGACATATGCCCCCATGCTTTTTTTGATCTTCGATGAGAGACTTTTCTTCAGGGCGATATCCGAAATTGCAATTCTGCCGCCGCGCCTTAAGACCCTCTTCACCTCATGGAGGACCTTTTCTTTATCAGAAGAGAGATTGATGACGCAATTGGAAATAACAACGTCCACGGTATTATCTCCGGCAGGAAGGTTCTCAATCTCCCCAAGCCTGAATTCCACATTTTTGAATTTATTTTTCCGGGCATTCTCCCTTGCCTTCTCGATCATCTCAGGCGTCATGTCCACGCCAATGACCTTTCCGCTCCGGCCCGCATTCTTTGCCGCGAGGAAACAGTCAAATCCCGCGCCTGCCCCGAGATCAAGGACTGTTTCGCCTTTTTTGATACTTGCGAGCGCCGTCGGGTTCCCGCAGCTAAGCCCCAGGTTGGCATCTTCCGGAATAACGTTCAATTCCTTTTCCGAATAGCCGATGCCTTTGGCAAATTCCCTTGCGTCCGGCCCGCAGGCGCCGCAGCCGCAGCCCTTTTGCTCCTTGGCGATCCTGCCATAGGATTCTCTAACGACTTTCTTGATTTCAATTGATTTCATTTCGTAGCTTCCTCCTCGCTTGTTCCTGCACCTCGCCGTCTTCACTTTTGTAAAGCGGAAAGGTTAATATAAACTCTATTTTACAGGGGAGTTTAAAAAAAACAACTATGAAATACATCGTACTAATCGGCGATGGAATGACCGGCAGGCCGCTGAAGGAGCTCGGCGACAAGACCTGCCTTCAAAAAGCACGCACTCCTAATATGGACAGGCTTGCCGCGGAAGGCGTTATCGGCACGGCCCGCACCATTCCGCACGGATTTCATCCCGGCTCTGATGTTGCCAACCTCAGCATACTTGGTTACAACCCTGCTCAGTACTATACAGGCAGGGCCCCGCTTGAGGCCGCAAGCATCGGCATAAAACTCGACAGGGACGATGTCGCCTACAGGTGCAATCTCGTTACATTGAAGGCCGATGGTGATAAAACATTTATGGATGACTACAGCAGCGGTCATATAACCACTGAAGAAGCAAGCGAGATTATTAAATCTATTGGTAACGAACTCGGCAATGAGGAAATAAAATTCTATCCCGGAGTGAGCTACCGTCATCTGATGGTCTGGAAGAACGGACATGCTGATATTCAGTGTACGCCGCCTCACGACATACTCGGAAAAGAGATCAGCGGGTATATGCCGTCTGGTGAAGGTGAAAAGATTTTAAGGGATTTAATGAAGCGTTCCGTGAAAGTCCTTGAGACTCATCCCGTAAATCAGAAGAGATTGCGAGACGGAAAGAAACCCGCCAGCAGTATCTGGCTGTGGGGACAAGGCAGGAAACCGCAGTTGCCAACGTACCATGAAAAGTACGGATTGAAGGGCGCGCTCATCTCGGCAGTTGACCTGACAAAAGGGCTTGGCATATACGCGGGATTTGAGATTCTTAAAGTGCCGGGTGTGACGGGCTGGCTTGATACGAATTATAAAGGCAAGGCTGATTACGCCTTGAATGCGCTGAATGACGCGGACTTTGTTTATATACATGTCGAGTCTCCTGATGAGGCGGGACATTCGGGAAGTTATGAAGATAAGCTGAAGGCCATAGAGGATTTTGATGCGCTGGTTGTCGGGCCCGTGATGAAAGGATTGGCGGAAAGGTTTGACAATTACCGCGTCCTGCTGATGCCTGACCATGCGACCCCGGTTGCAGCAAGGACCCACACGCCCGATCCTGTGCCGTTCGTGGTATTTGACAGCCGTCACAAAATGAAAAACGAGGGCGCGGCATTTGACGAATCCATTGCTGAGAGGAAGAACATTATGGTCTTTGAAGAGGGATACAGGTTGATGGATTATTTTATCAAGGAGGTTTTTTAATAATGTTAATCGTTCAGAAATACGGAGGCACCTCTGTAGCGAACGTCGCGAGGATAAAAGCAGTCGCGGAGCGTGTTTCAAAAGCGGCGAAAGAGGGGCACAAAGTTGTTGTAGTCGTGTCAGCCATGTCGGGCGAGACCGACAAACTGATAGGGCTTGCCAACCAGATATCACAAAATCCCGGGGAGAGGGAAATGGACCTGCTGCTTTCATCCGGTGAACGCGTGACCAGCGCTCTTACCGCAATGGCTGTTGAAGCGCTGGGGCATAAGGCAATGGCGTTTACAGGAAGGCAGATGGGCATTATTACAGACGCGGTCCACACTAAGGCAAGGATAGAGAAGATCACTGGCGAAAGGGCCCAAAAGGCATTGAGTGAAAACTACGTCATCGTGGTCGCGGGATTTCAGGGTGTAACCGAGACAGATGATGTAACGACCCTCGGCAGGGGCGGCTCCGACCTTTCCGCGGTTGCGATAGCCTCTGCCCTGAATGCCGACCTGTGCGAGATTTACACTGACGTTGACGGGGTCTACACCACAGACCCCAATATCGTGCCGGAGGCGAAGAAGCTTGAAAAAATATCCTATGAAGAAATGCTTGAGCTTGCAAGCCTCGGGGCAAAGGTGCTTCAGACACGTTCTGTAGAATTTGCAATGAAATACGGAGTGCCTGTGGTGGTGAGATCGAGTTTCAATGATAACCCGGGAACGCTTGTTACCAAGGAGGACAAAGATATGGAGAAGGTTGTAGTATCCGGCGTCGCTTATGATAAAAACCAGGCCAAGATAACTGTGATGGCAGTGCCCGACACACCCGGAATAGCGGCAAGGCTTTTTAGAGGAATTGCGGATGCAAACATTGTCGTCGACATGATCGTCCAGAATATCAGCAGTGACGGAAACGCGGCTGATATTTCATTCACCGTTCCCAAGACTGACAGCAAAAAAACGCTGAAGCTGGCTGAAGAAATTGCAAAGGCGCTCAATGCAAAAAGCGTTAACCTCAGGGAGGACATTGCCAAGATATCCGTTGTGGGCGTCGGCATGAGGACGCATTCCGGGGTCGCCTCGCAGATGTTCGACACCCTCGCGAAACACGGAATAAATATCATGATGATCGGCACATCGGAAATAAAGGTGTCCTGCGTCATAGAGCTGAAATATACCGAGCTTGCAGTGAGGGTGCTGCATGAGGCATTCGGTCTGGCGCAATAGGAGTTGTATGAAAATAAATAAACACAGAGACACGGAGGCACTGAGAAACTTCTTATCTTCAAGTTATTCTCTGTGTCTCAGTGACTCAGTGGTTTCAGAGATATGGTAAAATAACGCCATGCGCAAAATTGAACTGTACGACACGACATTAAGAGACGGCGCCCAGTCAGAGGACGTCTCCTTCTCTGTAGAAGACAAGTTAAGGATAATGTGGAAGCTCGATGATCTGGGCATCCATTATATCGAAGGCGGATGGCCCGGATCAAATCCGCGGGACGCCGAGTTTTTTAACAAGGCAAAAAAGTTTAAATTTAAAAACGCGCAGCTCGCGGCCTTCGGTTCCACGTACCACGCATCCAACAAAGTAAACGACGACCCCAATATCAAGGCGCTCCTTGCGGCCAAAACCCCTGTAATAACCATTGTGGGAAAGACGTGGGACTTTCACGTGAAAGAAGCTTTGAGGGTTTCACAACAGACAAATCTTGAACTGATCTTCAACTCGATAGAGTATCTCAAAAAGAGGGTATCAAAAGTATTCTTTGATGCCGAGCATTTCTTTGACGGTTATAAGGCAAACCCGGAATATGCGCTGAAAGCCCTGGAGGCCGCTGTCACAGGCGGCGCTGACTGTCTCGTGCTCTGTGATTCAAACGGAGGGACTTTGCCTCCCGATATAGCGAAGATCGTGAAAATCGTATCGGAGAAATTTAAGTTTCCACTCGGCATACATGCTCACAACGATTCCGAATGCGCGGTGGCAAACTCTATTGTTGCCATTGAAAACGGCGTGATGCAGGTGCAGGGAACGATAAACGGCTTGGGTGAAAGATGCGGCAACGCCAACCTGATCTCCGTCATTCCTAATTTGAAATTAAAGTTGAAGTTTGACTGCATAAGCGACACTGACTTAAAGAAATTAAAGGGTGTCTCCAGGTTCGTGACCGAGATCTCGAACATGAGGCATTTCAAAAGACAGCCTTATGTCGGAGACAGCGCCTTTGCGCATAAAGGCGGCATCCATGTCAGCGCAATTCAAAGGCATCCCCAGACATATGAACATATCCGCCCTGACACAGTAGGAAATTATCAGAGAGTACTGGTGTCCGACCTCGGCGGCAGGAGCAATATCATCAGGAAGATAAAAGATTTTAAATTGAAGGTCGACCCTGATTCACCGAAGGTCACGCAGATTGTAAAGGAACTGAAAGAGCTTGAGAACCAGGGGTTCCAGTTTGAAGGTGCTGAGGCGTCGTTTGAACTTTTGATAAAGAAGACCTTCGGGCTTCACAGGAAATTTTTCGACCTTATGGGTTTCAGGCTGATCGTTGAAAAAAGAGAAGAAGGCGGCGCCCCTCTCAGCGAGGCGACTATTATGGTCAAAGTTGGAAAAACACTGGAGCACACAGCAGCGACAGGCCACGGCCCCGTTAACGCGCTCGATAACGCTCTCAGAAAAGCGCTTGAGAAATTCTATCCGCAGCTTAAGCATGTGAAGCTTCTGGATTATAAAGTTCGGGTGTTGACCGCAGGCGTCGGCACCTCAGCAAAGGTCAGGGTCCTGATCGAATCAGGAGATGAAACTCACAAATGGGGGACCGTTGGCGTATCGGAAAATATAATTGAAGCGTCATACCAGGCGCTGGTGGATAGTATCGAGTATAAATTATTGAGAGGGTAAGACAGTAACGAGTGATAAGTAACGGGTAACGAGTAAAAACTGCTCGTAACTCGTCACGCGTAACTCGTCACTTAAAGAATGATTGAAGAGACCGGCATAGTTTTAAAAACAGAAGGCAACATTGCAAAAGTTCTCGTTCACAGGAAAAGCGGCTGTGAAGGCTGCGCCGCGCAAGGGGCTTGCGAACCTTCCGACGCCGGGATGGAAATCGAAGCGCTGAATCCGGTAAATGCAAAGGCCGGACAAACCGTAAAGGTATTGATGAACCCTAAACTGTTTTTAAAGGGGTCTCTCCTCGTTTACGGAATTCCTTTGGCCGCATTGATCGCAGGCGCAATAATCGGGAAAAACCTGGGCGAAAGATTTTTCGGAAGCTCAAACTCCGATATTGTTGCCGCTGTCGTCGGCTTCAGCTCTCTTATATTATCGTTTATTGCTATAAAGCTGTGGACGCGCAACGCTGAAACAAAAGCCGAATACAAGCCGGTCATTGAAGAGATAATCAGTTAATTAACCACAGAGGACACAGAGATAATTTTTTGGAATAACAAAAAAGACTCAATCCACAGATTACTCAGATTAGCGCAGATTCCAATGAAGTTTTTAATAATCTGTGGAATCTGCGAAATCTGTGGATAAAATTTATCATGTTCTAAAATCTTTAAATGGGGAGGGTGACTTATGAACTTCGATGTTGAAAAAATCAGGAACATTGCAGTAATCGCTCACGGCGGGGCCGGTAAAACATCACTTGTTGAGGCAATACTTTTTGACTCTAAAATGACTGACAGGCTCGGGACCATTCAGGATGGGACTACAGTGACCGACTTTGAAACAGAGGAGATCGAGCGCAAGATCTCGATATCTTCTTCAAGCGCCTTCTGTAACTGGAACTCGCACAGAATTAACCTTATAGACACTCCCGGATACATAAATTTTATTGAAGACACAAAATGCTGTCTCAGCGCCATTGACGGCGCAATCGTTATCGTAAGCGCCCTGTCAGGGGTAAAAGCTGAAACGGAAAAGATATGGCAGTTTGCCTGCCGATATGAGATACCCCGGCTTGTTTTTATAAATAAGATGGACCGGGAAAACGCCAACTTCAAAATGGCCCTGAGCGACCTTGAAAAATCTTACGGCTCTACCGCAATCCCATTGAATATCCCCATCGGCACTGAAAATGACTTCGAAGGGGTCATCGACCTTGTCAACTTAAAAGCAGTAACGTATAAGAACGGGGCCCCGTCGGAAGGCCCGATACCTGATGCATATAAAACCGAGGTTGAAGAATACCGCAAGATGCTTATTGAAAAAATCGCGGAACTAAATGACGCGCTCCTTGAAAAGTATCTCGAAGGGGGAGAGCTCACGAATGATGAAATAAAAAAGGGCATCAGGGAAGGCTCCATCACGAGGAGATTTATCCCGGTCGTTTGCGGCTCGGCAACGAGGAACATCGGCATTCATCAACTGCTTGATACGGTCATACTCTGCCTGCCTTCGCCTGAGGAAAAGGCAAACATAACACCGATAAACGGAAAAGATCCAAAGACAGGAAATGAGATCAAAAGGAAGGCCGCAGCAAGCGAGCCGCTTTCCGCCCGGGTTTTCAAGACCATAGCGGACCCCTTTGCAGGCAAGCTGACGCTGTTCAGAGTCTACTCCGGGGTCTTAAAGGCGGATTCCACAGTTTATAATTCCACCCGCGACAACAAGGAAAAGATGGGCAACATTTTCTACCTGCTCGGTAAAAAGCAGGTTCCCGTAAAAGAAGTCGGCCCGGGGGAAATAGCGGCTGTCGCAAAACTCAAAGACTTTCAAACAGGCGACACCATCTCGGATGTCGCCAATCCCATACTTTTTGAGCCTGTCCAGTTTTCCGACCCGATGATCTCATATGCGATAGAGCCCAAGACAAGAGGCGACGAGGAAAAAGTCAGCACCGCGCTTCACAGGATGCTTGAAGAAGACCCGACCCTGAAATTCCACAGGGACGCGGACACAAAGGAGATGATCCTTGCCGGAATGGGGCAGGTGCATCTTGAAGTCACTCTCGAAAAACTGAAAAGGAAATTCGGCGTAGACGTATTGATGAAAACCCCGAAAATCCCGTACAGGGAAACGATCAAAGCCGCATCAAGCGCGCAGGGCAGATACAAAAAACAGTCCGGAGGCAGGGGACAATACGGCGACTGCTGGATAAAAATCGAGCCGCTTCCCAGAGGCGCCGGCTTTGAGTTTGTTGATAATATTGTCGGCGGCGTGATCCCGCGGCAATATATTCCTGCCGTTGAAAAAGGAATTATAGAGTCCATGAAAGACGGCTTAATCGCCGGTTACCCGGTCATTGATATCCGGGCGACTTTATACGACGGTTCTTATCACACAGTGGATTCTTCGGAAATGGCGTTTAAAATAGCAGGTTCCATGGCGTTAAAAAACGCAACCCAGAATGCAAAGCCAATCATTCTCGAACCGATTGTCAAGATAGAAGTCATTACACCTGACGAGTCGTTAGGAAATGTAATTGGAGACCTCAATTCAAAACGCGGTAAGGTACAGGGCGTTGAACCGCAGGCCGGCGGCAACCAGAAAATCATGGCCCTTGTGCCGATGGCGGAAATTTTGACTTATGCCAACCAGCTCAATTCCTTAACGAGCGGCAGGGGCATTTACACGATGGAAGCTTCTCATTACGAAGAGGTGCCTTCCCACCTTGCCCAAAAAATTATCGCACAAAAGGCAGAGACTAAGAAAGTCGAGTAAAGTGGGACATGTCACACATCTGTGACAGCATGCCCATGTGCAAAAAATTTTTTTGACCTTTTCAAATATATCTGATCAACTACATCTGCGTATATAACCTCTTGTTTTTATACTCATAATTTAAACATCTCCTTTCCCCTAATCTTCTGGCATATAGCTTGCAATATCCCCTGTCATACAGGAGGTATATGTTGAACCTAACTACAAACAAGACACGCTGTCCCTTTATTTATGAGCCCTTTGATGATTGTTACTGCGCAAAGATGAATAGCCAGGACATTGAACGGGCTGTGTATCTATGTTCCAATAATTTCGAAATGTGCGATATCTATAAAAAAGGGAACGGTAATGGCAATGGTAACGGCAATGGGAATGGGAACGGTAAAAAGATCATGAAAACAGGGTCTACAAATATTCGAGTCTCTCAAAAAATCATTACAGATAAGAAAGACTGATATTGAACCCTTTTTTTAAATCTGAATGACATGCTAAAGAAAATATTTTTAATTATCTGCCTTATATTAATAGCGCTGACAAATAACTTAAATGCGTCAACCTGTCCCACGTGCCCCGGTACAGGACCATACACAGCAGATAGTTATGGAACACTACGATCAGAATTCACTCCAGACGAGATTCCATATCTGTACTGGAAACTCCCATCGAGTAACATAAGCAATATTGTATCCTGGTGGGCGCTTGATGGGACTACTACGTTCTACTCTAAGGAGATGCTTAATACAAGCGGTTCAGATGAAATCATGCTTAGCCTGGATAACTGGAATTCAATTAACCCGAAAGTGGGGACCTGGACCATAAACGCTTTCTATTCAGCACCCGGGGAGAACACCATCTGCGCCAATAGCTTCACGGTTACTCCCGAACCGGTCAGTTCGATTCTATTCATATCAGGCGGGGCAGTCTTTGCAGTCAACCGCTGTTTAAAACGCAGGAAAAAGATAAAGCTCTCCTGATTAATTCCCGAAGTTTTTCAGAGCGAAGAAGGCAAGGTTTCAGTACTCTTAAAGTAATGCATTCCCTTCCATATCAAATCCCGACATACCGAAACAGGACAAAACAGTAGGCGCAATATCCATAAGGCTTGGGCTATTGCTGTTTGTCATAAAATTAGTGAGAAATATTCCCGGCACAACTGAAGGGTCAACTATATGGTCTCCGCTCCATTTTTTTAAATTATCAATGATGAGCTCTGAAGGCGCGCCGCCAATGGCCGTCTGCCACGACGCCCTGTAGCCATCCTGAAATCCAACCACAAGATCGGGAGATTCATTGACCTGGGCGCCGGAATAAATAATTTTATTTTTATAAACATTCTTAACGGCTGACTGCCCGTCTTTTGTGTCGGTCAAACGTATAAGGTTGTCCGCAATCTGACCGGCCACTGATTCAGCCTCTGCTCCTGCTCCGACTATGCCGTGCTTCTCCCTTCCTTTAATGTTTAAATAAATACTGCCGAAACCAAGGGCATATGCCTTTGTTTTCTTCCAGTCGACGTATTGAAATAAGCCGCCGCCTTCTTTATCATCTTCGGAGACTTTTTGGTTGAGAGTCATAAAACCGTTCTGTGCAAGCCATGAGTTTATGTTTACAGCGCGTCTAAAGCTTGCGAAGCCATGATCTGAAAAAACCATAAACGCTGTTCTGTCGTCGACCTGTTTCATTACTTCGCCAAGGATGACATCCATTTTCCTGTAATAATCATCAATGACGTGTCCGTACTTTTCAGCATACGCTTTATTATAAAGAGGATGCCCGGGGTCTTTAGTGACCCAGAAAATATGCTGTATTCTGTCAGTGGAAAAGAAAGCAGAAGCTAACAGCCCTTCCTTAAATCTGGTCAATTCATGCCAAAGCATCTTTTCCTGTTCGGCGATTATTTCATCGCACATTGCAATAAAAGCTTCCTCATCGATCCTTCCCTCTTCAAGGGCCTTCGTGTCCTCAGGCATACCAAGGGTATAAAATTGTCCGACTTCACCGGCAAGTTCCTTAATATAATCATCTGGACTCGATATTACAAATGCGGGGTCCTTCGGGTTTATCTGGACCGCAGTCATATAAAGCTCAAGTTCCGGAGCGGTTTTGTTTAAATAAAACTTAACAATACCTGACACTGTTTTCATAAGCCCGAGCTTGAATTTCAATTCAATCCAATCGCTCCACACGCCTTGTCTCAGCATTATTTTCTTGCCGTCGACGTTCATCTCTATACCTGAATTATCGGAATTTACGCTTATAACAAGATCAACTTTTGCGGTGTCCCTTGAGGTAAGCTTTGTAATATTTGGGCCAGAGATAGATGTCTTGACATTATTCCCCTCAAGCTTAACCTTTATGACTTTCTCGAATCCTTCTTCATTTTTGGTAATATCTCTTGTGGTATAAAATGCATACTTACCGAGACCGCCTTTTATGTCAGGGACGCCAAGCCCTGCATAAAGCTTTGCCTTGTTTTGTTTTGGTTGAAAGGTCATCGGCCATTTTAAAATAGTCGAAGGGATACCGCTGTCGGAAGTGTGATCCCAAAATGAATTTCCCTGCATCACGGGCAAAAACATCATTTCCCGTTTTCCGAAGACGTTCTTAGGATTCATTTTCAATATAGCCAACTGCGGCATATAGTCAGTCACTCTGCGGTTTAAAAAATCAAAAACACCATGATAACCGGGGTTATTGCCCGTGGCTATTGAGGCCCATGCAACCGGGCTTTGGGCAGGATTGCTCGTAGCTAATGGAGAAAATGTGCCCATCAGGCTGAGCTTATTAAAATTCGGTAAGTCACCCCGCTGCATCAGATGAGAAAGTAATTTAGGGTCCAGTCCGTCAAAGCCGAGAAGTATTACTCGTTTATATTTTGCAATTCCAGTGAATTTCACTGAATTGTCCATAAATATTAGCTCCTCTTCTGCAAGACTTGATAATCAATTGTAAGTTAATTCTATTTTTTGTGTCAATCAGAGCAGGACATGTTTTCTTTCTTTTGACAAAGAAGAATAAAGGAAATTATTGAAAGTAAAGTTGCAAAAAATAAAAAAGGGACGGATTAAGTTCCGTCCCCTTTTAGGATAAGCCAAGACTAAAAAGGTTTATCACCCACCCAGCCGTCAGTCCATTTAACGCCATAAGGACTGTATATAGTGCCCGTAAAACCATATCCTGACACGTCATTAGCAGTTGAATCGGCGCCTTCATTAAAAGGCCAATAGCCTTTCAATATATCTGAGTCAATCTTACACGGAGCTAAGGAGAAATTAAGTTGCTGACTCATGCATTCCTGCAGCTCAGCCCGTGTCCTTGCAACCGTCCAGAACCTTACCTCATCGATTTCGCCGTCGAACCTTGTATCATGACAAAGCCCGTCAAACCCCTTGACACAGTTGTTCGAGTCATCAGCAACGCCGTCACCATTTTTGTCCACATCCTTCGTGCCCTCAGCCTGGGGAATCATCCCTATGTATAGTTCCTTACTGTCGTCAGTAGCGATGAACTGTGAATCTAACGTGGCGCAATTCTTATATTCTCCATTTACATAAATATCCATGTGCGGTGTTGTATTCCTACCGTTAGCTTCTACTGTTTGGGTTACCCATGAACCTGACGCGTTTGTCGCGTACTTTAGATTACCATTAGTGGCATCGTAATAACTGATATATGCTTTATCTGAAGAGTCTAATGCAATGGATGTGAACTTACCGACATCTCCAGCACTGTCCACTGTTTCGGCTGTAGCGCAGTTTATTACCGGTGGAAATGCGCTTGTCGATGTGCATGTTGCATACTTGAGGTCGCCATTGGTGGCATCATAATAGCTGATGTGTATTTTATTGGTTGAGTCTTTCACTGAAGACTCATACTTACCGACATCTACACCGCTGGGATTGTCAACTGCTTGAGTTGTCCATGAAGCTGCTGAAGAGCTTGTAACTTGAGGTTTATATATACCATATTTAAGTATGCCGGCAACATCATAATAAGTGATGTGGACTTTATTGCCATTCTGTCCCGATTGTGTAAATGATTCAATACGAGACAAGGAGCTATACTGACCTACATTTCCAGTGCTCTCTAACGTTTTTTGTACCCACGAACCAGTTGCATTTGTTGCGTATTTTAGGTCGCCAGTAGTGACATCATAATAGCTGATGTAAGCGCTGTTTGTTGAGTCTAACGCAATGGACGAATACTTACCAACATCTTCTCCGCCTGTATTGTCCGCAGTTGCTGCTGACCACGACCATACTGGAGGGGTACCTGTGCCCGTAAACGTAGCATATTTAAGTATTCCTGCAGCATCATAATAACTGATATAGGCCCTATTGTTATCTTCGCCGGTTCGTTTGGTTGGCTCCACTGTAATGGATGAATACTTGCCCACATCTCCACTATTGTCTACCAGTGCTTTAGCCCATGAACCTGAGGCGTTTGTCGCAGACTTGAGGTCTCCAGTGGTGGCATCATAATAGCTGATATAAGCGCTGCCTGTTGAGTCTAACGCAAGAGATGAGTACCTGCCAACGTCTCCAACAGTCCCAGCGCTGTCATCTACTGTAGATGTGACCCAGGAGCCTGTGGCGTTGGTTGCATACCTGAGATGACCATTATAATAACTAATATGGGCTTTCTTTGATGAGTCTATCTTTATTGAGGTAGAAAAACTTTCATCTATCGGACAGATTGCATGGTCAGCACTGTGATCTGCATTAGCAAGCACACCCGCGACATGTGTCCAATTATTTTCTGATAAATCAACGTTTGCGGATACATTATAATAAACGCTTCCAACCTTGACACTAAACTTGGGCTGATTGTCTTTTACATACGTTGAAAAACCTCCGTTCACAGAAAAACGCGAAAATATCCCGCCGTTAAAAGCGCCGCTTGTTTTTCTCTTTATCCATGCCTCAGCAGTAAACTCCTTCCCATTAATAGCAGCATAAGTTGCAAGCTTCGGATCTTCAACGAAAGCTCCACAATTATACATATTCTCGCCTTTATTAATGCCGGTAGCGCGACTGCAATCAAGCGCAAAATCGCCCGCATTAATTGCCGCCACTTTTTGCTGTGGATCGTTTCCGCAACTAATTATTATTAAGCCTGAACATAAAATTATGATTGCTCCGATAAGCAAGAAGATAGGTTTACTTTTTCTCAGCTTCATTATGCCTCCTTCAGGTTTTGTATAAAAGGAAAGATTGAAAATTATAAGTTATTAAATCTCAAATGTCAACTTAAGTTTTTTAAATTCAGTTATTAGCTAATCTATATTTATTTACTTTATCGGAAAAATTTAAAGGGTCAAGCTCTGCCGCCTTTTCAGCTTCCTTTATTGCGTTACCTTTATCGCCGGCCGCAAAATAAATTTCCGCAATATCAAAATGATATCGGGCGTTACCCGGAAATTTTTTTATAATCTTTTTATAAAATTGAAGCGCGATTTTATAATCTCCTGTCTCTCTGGCGGCATCAATAAGAACGAAAAGCTCATCTGTTGATAACCCTGAAGCAATGCCGTCTTCTTTGGACTTCCTGAGCTTTTTTACATTTTCAAGTGCATCATTTATTACAGCTTTTTTCGACGTCAATATTCCTGCAAGCGCCAGTTTCAACTGAACTGTATCATTTTGCGGATTAATAGCCGCGGCTTTATTAACTGATAACAAAGCATTCTCATAGTCCTTTTTAAGGATAAAATTATCAGCAAGGGCAAAATAATTCCATTGATTTTCAGGTGCAATTATCATGCACTCTTTAATGAGCGCCCCTGCCTTATTTATAAATGATGGTTCATAGACCGCGATAGCATGATACAGGTCTACCACCTCCATCCGGTATTGCAAATTATAAAAATCATCCGCAACCAATTTTTTTGCCTCTTCAGCCGACATCTGTATGAATTTCAACGCCCCTTCTATCTCAAAGGCTTTTATTCCCAATATTCCAGTCGAGATAGCGGACATCAATCGACGGACTTCCGTGCTGCCGAATGTATCGATTGACAGGGCTGTTTTAAAATCGTCTAAAAAAGTCAAAAAAGTCTTATATCTGTTTTCCTTAAAACCGGATATAATGCGACTTGTAAGGTATGATTCCCGCATAGGCCTGTAATTAACAAAGTATGCAGTTGCCGTAATTAAAAACAGAGCAAGAGAAACCGCGCATAGAGACCTGAGCTGAAGACCGTTTATATTTGCGGAGCTATCAGGATGCGGCAGTTTCTCAAGATCATGAAGGCTGTCGATATATGCCAATAAAGTAAAAAAAACGAGGTATGAATTAATAGTATCAAAAACTGACAAGTTTTGTACAAGATAAGCTGCAAGGGCAGTTATAAGAACAACCGCTTCAATTTTGATAATAGCTCCTTTTCTAAGGGCAGACCAAATGACGTAGACAGACATTCCAAAAATCGACAGGTAGGAAAGCAGTCCGGTTATTCCGGCATTAATCAGCCAATCCAGGAAAATATTATGTGCCCTGTCCAGGAAATTCCTCCCTCCGTAAGGGATGGGCCTTAACGAATACAGGCTCATGAAGTTTTCCTGCCCCCAGCCTAAGACCGGCCTTTTCTTAATGCCCTCCCATGCCACCTTCCATGCGTCTAATCTTGAAGTGACAGACGCGTCTACAGTTGCCGTCGCAAATCTGGGCAATGTGCTTTGGAATTCTAAATCCTGAGGCAGCGGAGGGGCATCATAAAAAGATAAAATAATAAGGGGCGCGAGAAGGGCCATGCCGGTGACCGATAATGCAATCTTCCTGTATAACTTATCACGGGATGTTTTTGTCTTTCCAAGAATATAAAAAAGACTAAAAACTATTACGCCGCAAAAGACAGCCAGAATAGCGCCTCTTGTAGCCGTAAAATAAATAGCCAGCATGTCCGCAAAGACAGCGGACAGATATAAACATCTTAACAAAACACTTCGGACGCTGAAGAGCAGTCTTAATCCTATAAAAACGGCCAGCAGCAGGTAAGAGGCCAAAAAAGACGGATGTCCTATCGTGCCGTATTCCCTGAGCGCTTCGCCATGCAGCAATTTATGATATAAGACATATGTGCTGACGCATACACTTGCCAGGAAAACAATATTCAGGTACAGCGTCCAATCCTTTTGGGTCCTGAAAACACTTTTCATAATTACGAAATACAAGGCGAGATGAAGGATAGTTATATAACCCTCCATGCGTTCATAACCGGACCAGAAACTCTTATAAGGGTTCACTCCCAGCAAATCCGCAAGTCCCGCGATAAAAGTAAAAACCAGGATCGCTAAAAAAACAGGTGAGGTTTTGGGACGGTGTTCTTCGCTAAGCATCATAAGTCCTATCCAGAAAACAGCAGCGGATTCCACTATAATCCTGAACGCATAATTCTTTCCTTCTATATATGGAAATATGAATGACCCGGACACAAAGAGAGGCAAAAATGGAATCAGGAAAATAAGTATCTTGACGGCATGAATATAAAATGATTTTAATTTAGTGATATACATTTCACATTTGATAACGTTCTAAACAATAGAAGGACTATTATAACTATGGCCAGAATAATATACAGTATGGAAAACCATTTGTCCGCGCTAAAAATTCCAGTGCAATTCTCTCTGTTTTACTACTGGATGAGGCGCCTTTTCACTCAGGTCATAGAGATAAACCGCTGCTCCCTCCCCCTCAAAGGAGTCAATCTGCCTGCCTATAGTATTTAAGTAATATACAAAAAAGACTTTTTCATTTATGCCTTTTTTAAGTACAGGTGTCTCGGTGAAAAGTATCCACACCCTCTTTTTACCATGAAGATGGTCCAGATCATCAGTGTATGCGTTTAAATAGTCAACTGAAAAGGCCCATAAATTATTCTTTTCACCAGCGTATATCCCGACAATATAATCTTTGTCGTTAAAACCGTATTTTTTCTTATAGTATTCAAAGACAGGATGGGCGCGATAATGAACATACAGAACATCTCCCTCCTGCCAATGCTTTCGAACATAATTGATCGCCGGCTTGATTTCTTCCTGGACAACAGGTTTGAACAGGTGGTGTGCAGCTGAAAGCAGCGGGTAAAACAACAATAACCCGATCAACACTGTTCCGATTATTGGTGTATGCCGGGCGGTTTTATCTCTTATATATTCCGCCCCTTCAGCGATAAAAAACAGCAGGGGAGGCACAAGAAATAATATCATTCTGTGCCTGAATGGGTACATATAAAAGCTTGAAGCCAACAGGACAAAAACAACAGGGGAAATAAGGATAAAAAACCTGTCTTTCTTCTCGGAAAAAATTGAAATGCCGCCTGTAATAAACGCAAATGCCGCTATGCCCGACAGAGAGATCCCAACGGTTTCATCGAAAACCCTGAAGAAGCTTCTTATATACCACGCAATACCGAAAAAAGACAAAGGGGGAAAAGGCGCGAAGGCTTCCTCGCCCCCGAATGTATTTACAAACCATTCGGCATTTGTGAGGTTCTTCAGGTATAAAAAATAACAAAAAGCAAAGCTGATCAACCAGCATGTGTAAATCATTAATAAAGCGCCGGCCTTTTGCCATTCCTTCCTTATAACAGAACATACGCCCAAAGTGGCGCCGGCGCCGGCCAGGATGAACACTGAAGTGCTGGAAAACCATATCACTACGGAGCCTATCGCCGCAAATACGACAGCGCGGGGAAAAAACAATCTGTTTGAATGAAAATACATAGCTGTCATATATACCAGGAGAGCAGCAGCTATATCGCTTGAATAGGGCCTGACTGAAGATGAATAGTAAATCAATGGTTCTAATGTAGCAAACAGTATAAGCGCAACCGTAACGGCATTGCCTTTTATATATTGTCTGGCAGTGTAATAAAAGAGGACTAAGGAAACTATCCCCGCAATGAGAGGAAAAAGGCGAAGCACATATTCGCTGTTTCCCATAAACTGAACGGCAAGCTTCTCGATTACAAAAAACCCGAGCGGCGGCGAAGGTATGAAAATATCCGGAGGCGGGCCGAGCAAGCCAGAGAATGACCTGCCAAGTATACCTGCAACCGTATCTCTTGCTTCATCTATATAAAGAGAGAAATTATGAAGGTATTGGACGATGCGGAAAATTATACCGAATGAAATTATAATCCATGGAAACCTGTCGGATTTATATAGTAAGTTTAACTTATGGAACATAACATGGCACTTACAATCTTATTTCAAGATGAAGAAAAATAAATAAAGTTAACAAAAGTTTTCAATATTATAAAGCGCGATGCCCATTTCTTCTACTCTAAATCAAAATTACCGTCACCGTTTTTCCATGATGATCGCCTGCCTCAGGCTTAAGGATCTCAGGAAAGGTATTGAAGAAATTATCCTCCCTGCCGACTCCACCTTTTTCAATTGTTGTTCGGAATCAGCGCTCGCGACAAAATTAACATAAACCACACGAAAATTTTTAAAATAAGGAGAAAACAATCTGCGAAGGACTGGCGCGTAATTTCTCACGACAGCGAGGCGTTCTTCGGATGGAATCAGGTGGGCTATAAAAATGAGAGGATTTATGGTATTGGGCTCTACCGCTAAAAGCCGCCCGCCGTGTTTCAGCACGCGGTTAAAGTGGAAAATAGATCTTTTGATGTCTGGTATGTGATGGAGGACATCCATACATAAAATCGTATCAACGCTCTCATCCGGCATGTCTATGTCTTCCCCGCTTTGAACGCGGGCTTCAATATTTTTTAATCCTTTCGCTTCAATGAGTCTCTTAGCTTCAGAAATCATTGACGCTGAATAATCAAGGCCGATAATTTGTTCACAGTATTTTGCCAAAACCGGCCAATAGAGTCCCGTCCCGCAGCCGACGTCGAGCACTTTACCGGCTGCCTTCCCCAAAAACCTGGAAAACAGTTCGTCATACACGGACGCCATGAAGGGTTTGCGGTCCAGCATGAACGGATCAAATCTCTCATAATAGCCGCAGCTGAAAATCCCCCGCGTCGGCATGCGCTGCTGAACAAGCCGTGAATAATGTGTATCCTGTTTCTTATTGTTCTGGAAAAACAATCTGATATGTGTCCTTAAATATCTTAGACCTTGGTAAAGTCTCTCTCAAATTTATACTTAACGGGATCGAAGGCATCAGGATTCTTCAAGTAGAGGCCGGCGATCTCCATTGCCTGTGCGATGGAATGGTCCTGGTTGTTGTACCAAAAACCTCCGGTGCGCCCGAAATTCAGTAAATTCTTGTAATTATGCAGCGCATCAGAAATCAAATTTATCTTGCGCGGATAATTGAGCGTGTAGATCGGATAGGCATTCGGGATACGTTCAAATTTAACGTCGATGAAGTCATTAAAACGCGCGACAAGTTTCGACTTAATCAGGAACTCCTCAATGACCACATCCATGCGTTCGGGATGTGTCCAGATCCCGTCACCCTCCATACATGTCAATTCCACGCATAAACCGCTTTTCCCTTCAGGAGCGAGGTTGGGATTAAACATTGTCGGGATAGCAATACGCGAAACAGGCGCATCTTCAGTGCCGTAGTAGCACCACTGAAAAAGCTGTTCCGGGGGGGCATCTATAATATAATTAGCAAGGACGAGGGCGAGGTACTCAACACTCGGCAGTTTATCATCAACACCTAACAATTTCAACAGGACCGGTATCGGCGCTGACCAGAACAGGTTTTTGGTTTCAATTTTCTCCGAGTCGTTTACCACTACGCTTTCAACGGAACCGTCATTAGTCTTTATAGAAGTGACTGTGCTGGAAAGCAAAACACGGCCGCCCAATTTTTTGATTTTCTGTTCCAGATACTGGCAAAATACATCATTCCCCCCGCTCTTTGGATATATAAATTTCGTGTCCACTGCTTTTGGCATTAAAGTGGAACGCACCACATCGATAAGACTGCTTGCCTTTACCCGCTTGTCAATTACAGCGCGATTAATGCCCGTCTTGGCCCAGTCTGAATGCAACTGAGAGCAATCATATTTAAGAAATTTCTGGGTGTATGGTTTAAAGAAAACCTTGTAGAGGCTTTCTCCATACTTCTCAATAATAAAATCCTCAAAACTTTCAGTCTTCGCCGTCTTCTTTACCAGTAAATCAACAGTTGATTTAAGCATAAGCAGGAAAGGCAATTTGAAAACCGTATTAATTTTTAAAGGCCAGTTATGATAATGGTCATACATCCAGACGCTGCTGAATCTTCCGATCTCAATATGGTCATCCCCGAGTATTTCCAGCACAAAATCCATGACAGCCTTGTCATCAGAATGATAGCGGTGAGGACCAATATCGAAAATGAATGCATCTGAGCCGATATTGTAAGTGAAACTGCGTGCCAATCCTCCAACCCTGTCTTCTTTCTCTACAATCACTACAGGATTCTTAACGCCTGTTTCCAATAATTTATAAGCCAATGTCAGTCCGGCAATACCGGCCCCTGTAATCACTATGCTCTTTTCACCCATTATCAAGCTTCCTTTCTTAGCGGTTTACAATGCTAACATGAGGCGAGTTTATTAGCGCTGCGTTTATAATTTTTTGCAAGCCAGGCCACTTTTATTTTACGAAATAAGGTCATCTCCACTTTTGTTTTAAAGCGTCTGCTCAGTAAGGCCCAGCCATAACCAAACATTCTCACAGGATGATAAAACATCTTGATGAAAATATACTGAATGTATATGCTCTTTCTGAATTTTGCAACCGTACTGTAATCATCTCTCCATTTAGGAGTGAACGTTAGTTGATTGAGGTCTTGAAATTTATTCAGATACTGCTGATATATTTGCGAACCCGGCATTGGAGTAATGATAAAAAGCGCCACTTCGTCAACTCCCACCTTCGCCAACTGACGCACCAACCCGGCGGTTTGCTGACGGTCAGGGTCATTTTCTCCAGGATACCCGAGTACGAAACATGCCTGTGTGTATATGCCTTTTCGATTCATAAGGCTGAACATCTCCACCGCATGGTCAATATCAACGGGCTTATTCATCAACTTCAAAATGCGCTTTGATCCTGATTCAGGAGACATCGATACATAGTTACAGCCTGCTCCTGCCATCAAATCTATGGCCTCGCTGTCAAGCGATTCAAGTTTTGTGCCCTGGGCCAGTTTCCATGTAATGCGTATATTCCGCTCATTCAACAAGCGGCAGAATTCTTTTATCCGCTTCTTGTTCAGTGTCGGATTTACGTCTTCGAAATGAAATTCATTCACGCCATATTTTTTTTGAAAATATTCAATTTCATCAACAACGTTCCTCGCAGACCGCGCCTGCCACTTTCTGTCGCTTACCTCAGGCATTATGCAGAATCCGCAGTTATATGCGCACCCTCGCGATGACAGCAGGGGCAGATATTTATCTGAAGCAAGCGGGCCATGAGCATAACCTAAGCGCCAGTAATTCTGTAATGGAAGCAGGTCCCATGCCGGAAAAGGCAGATCATCCAGGTTTGCGTCTTTAGTAAAATCGCGGGGCGGGACAATCTTGTCACAATTAGCCTTTGTGATCACGCCGTCCTGATCATGCACTGATGCGCCATTCCGGACTGATTCAAGAAGCCGCTGTGTTCGGTGTTCAAGGTAACCCAATACCACATAATCTATTCCATGAGCAAAAAAGTCCTTGTACACTTGTCTGAGAGAATAAGAATTTACTTTATTTATATTCTCAAGGACAATAGTAGCGCAATGCGGGAATCTTTTCTTGATAGAATCTATTATTTCCAAAAGTATATTGTGCGTTACTGTAAGATGCGCATAAAAACCGACCACCTGAATATCGGAGGGGATTTTCTCTGTTACTTGATCCGGCGTTAGTCCCTGGATATAATACTTCCCGCTGCTTCTCACCTGGTCAGGAGCATCTCCGAATGCATCTATGACCTGGATATCATGGTTCTGACTGCGTAAATAGCCGGCAAGATATGCAAGCCCAATTGGCATATATGGAATTCCGCTCCCTGATAGATCTATTTTTTGAGACACTATGTTGGGATTGATCAAGGTGATTTTCATGTTTTCATTACGTTAGCTGCTGGGAAAAACATAATTATAAGCGTAACTAAACCAACTTGTGTGAGATGATAAATGATGTGCATTTGCATCTGAATATAAAAAAATTTTAACACAAAATAAGGATTATTGACAATACTGCCCTCTATTTAAAAAAATCCCCCTCCTGATAAAGGAGGGGGCCAGAGGGGGGTAGTGAGCCTTTAATAACTACATCTTTAACTTTGCTATCTCTTTTGTCAGGAGCGTTGCCTTTCTGGAATCCATCATTCCTATAACAAGCCCGGCTTTTTTGCTCTCCATTTTTAGCAATATCTGGATCGCGGTCTCATTGTCGAGACCGACAAGCCTCTGTGCCGCATCTTCAGGCGGCATGGCTTCATAGGCCTTTGCAACGTGCCTCAATCTCTTGTTGCCCGTCTCTTCCGCCATCTGCAGGGACTTTTCGATCTGCTGCAGGATGTTTGAATACTTAGCTATCTCATCTTCCACTTCTTTCTTTAATATCTTGAGCCGTTCCGTCTCCTGTTTTATGATCTCTTCCTTCTTTGCAAGCTCAAGCTTCTGCTTCTCTATGCCGCCTGCCGCATCATCCTCAGCATATGCGGTAACCGATAGAAGAAACAGGGCCATAATACAAAATATTAACTTTTTCATCTTAACCTCCTTGAAATCGAGAAGAAATCATTTTCTTTCTGTTCCAGGTTCAATTTTTCCTTATGCTCACGCTTGATGATCCTTTCATGCAGTATCTCAACCACCTTTTTGTCCTTGTACGCGGTGACAAGCGTGTCCTTTAAACAGGTAAGTTCATCCTGGCACTGCGCGTGGACTTTTTTCTGTTCAATTATTTTTCCGTTAATGCGTGAAAAAAAGTCATAACACGAGATCAGGTTGTTCGCGTCCAGAGAGCCTTCCTCCTGCTTCTCGTTAAAGAACCTGAGCATGTCGGTAAAATTATTTTCAAGGGACTGAAGTTTGGTGTTCTCTTCATCGACTTTATCAGCCGCTTTCTTTACCTCCATTTCAACTTCTTTCTTCTTGCTGTCTTTTAATTTCAATATCTTTGAGATCGTCTTCTGTTTAGGCATTTTCCTTCTCCATTTGATCAAAGATAAAATATAATCCCTGTATGCTGTCGGCGAAATCTATCCGCTCATTCATGCCCTGTCTGAGATAACCCTTGAACCTGTCTATCAGTTTTATTGAATAATCGACCTTGAAGTTCGAGCCGTGCTTGTATGCGCCGAGGTTTATCATGTCTTCAAACTTTTTATATACGGACAGCGCCTCGATAAACTTGCCGGCGTATTCCCTGTGCCTGTCATCTATAACATGGGGCATGACCCTGCTGATGGACTGCAAAACGTCTATGGAGGGATAATGGTTCTCCATCGCGAGGTCTCTCGATAATACTATGTGCCCGTCGAGTATCGCCCTCGACATGTCCGCTACAGGCTCCAGCATATCGTCTCCTTCAACAAGGACTGTGTAAAGGCCCGTAATGCTGCCCGCGCCTTCCGAAGTGCCGACCCTTTCGAGCAGTTTCGGAAGAAGCGCAAATACCGAAGGGGTGTAGCCTCTTGTTGTCGGCGGCTCTCCTACAGCGAGACCGACTTCCCTTTGCGCCATAGCGACGCGCGTCAGCGAATCCATCAGGAGCAGGACGTTCTTTCCGCAGTCCCTGAAATATTCCGCTATCGCGGTGGCTGTGAAAGCGCCCCTTACCTTTGCAAGCGGGGTCTGCTCTGAAGTAGAGACGACCACAACTGACTTTCTCAATCCTTCTTCTCCAAGGTTCTTGTCAATAAACTCCCTGACCTCGCGGCTCCTTTCACCGATCAGCGCTATCACATTGACCGCTGCCTCAGAATATTTCGCGATCATGCCTAACAGCACGCTTTTCCCGACGCCCGAGCCTGCCATTATCCCGACCCTTTGCCCCTTGCCGCAAGTGAGCAGGCCGTTAATTGTCCGGATGCCGATATCTATCGGCTCTTCGATCATTTGTCTTGTCAGCGGATGCGGCGATGTTTTATAAAGCAGATAATCCATCCCGTCTATGTGTCCCTTTCCGTCTATCGGCCTGCCAGCCGCGTCAAGCACCCTTCCTACAAGTTCATCACAAACCTTTACCGAAACATTCTTCCCAAGCGGCAATACCCGGCTGCCGTGCCTTATGCCGGAAATCTCGCCGGTAGCCATGAGGATGACCTGTCCTTCTTTAAAACCGACAACCTCCGCTTCTACGGAAGGAGAATTTTCAGAATAAATCCTGCACGATTCTCCGATGCTCACATCAAGCCCGGTTGCCTTGATGGTAAGCCCGGTTATCTCCACTATCCTTCCGTAGACCTTCAGCGGGTCTGAATTCTCAACAGCAGATATGTATTGTGCCAGATCGATGTTAATCATAAGTTAGAAATAAGCTAAAAGCTACGAGCTAACAGCTAAAAGTCATTAGCTCATTCATTACTTTCTGTTTTACTTTTTGCCCTCTGCCCTTTGCCCTTTGCAGCAGTAACAGCCTTCATTTCTTCCACAACTTTTGCCAGAAGCGAATCAATGTCCGTTACTACTTCCTCGGTCTTACTTATCACAAGAGGTCCCATAACCGGCACACTGGAAATCACTTCAAAGACTATGTCCTGATGGATGTCAACCAGTTCCTGTTTTTTCTTAATGAACAGTTCATGCAGCGCGGGATTAATTTTAATTGTGATGACGCCCGTACGCTGCAATTTCTTCAGGGCTTCCTTTACCATCGCAATAATAATTTCCGGCCTTGTTTTTATCTCCTCAATAATTATTTTCTTCGCTATTGCAACCGCAAGGTCGACTGACTGCTGCTCAAGCGCTTCAGCAAGGTTATCTTTGACCGTCGTTATCTCATCAATGATCTTTTCAAGCCCCTCAATAAGGACAAGGGCCTTTTGCTCCCCGCCCGCATAACCGGCCTTCTCGCCTGCCGCGAAACCGTCTTCATATGCCCTTCTCTGGATCTCTTCCGACCTCTGCATAATTGATTCACGGCTTAACGGCCTCCTGTCTTCTTCAAGGGCCGGCATAGTGAAAACAGACGCCTCGGTGTGCTTTGGAATCCTCGCCTTAAACAAATTCTTCCTTGCCCCTTCCCGCTATCACAACCTTGCCTTCCTCATCAAGCTTCCTTGCGATCTTGACGATGTTCTGCTGTGACTTCTCAACATCGGACACCTTCACAGGGCCCCTTGTCTCCATCTCTTCCTTCAAAATCTGCACCGCCCTCTGAGACATATTCTTGAAGATCTTTTGCTTAAATGTGTCGGTAGCTGTTTTTAAAGCAAGCGTGAGGTCCTCGGTGGTGATCTCTTTCAATATGAGCTGGATCCCCCTGTCATCTATCTTCTCAAGGTCATCAAACACCAGCATAAGCTCTCTGATCGAATCCGCCATCGCGTTGTCCCTGCCTTCTATGTTGCCGAGTATCTTCTGCTCTGTGGTCCTTTCACAGTGGTTTAATATCTCGGCAATTACCTTTGTGCCTTGAAAGGACTTTCCCTGGTTCCCCTTGCCAATATCCAGTTGTCCTTTAAGCACCTCCTCTATTTCTTCAAGCGCGCTGTCAGGTATCCTCTCGGTTGTCGCGACCCTGAGCGCAACATCAGCCCTTACATGCTCCGGCAGCGCCTCCATAATTGCGGCCGCCTGCTCTGAATCAAGAAGACATAAAATCAGGGCGATGGTCTGGGGATGTTCAGTCACGAGAAAGCTTGAAAGGATCTTGGGGTTTACCCATTTCAATGATTCCAGCGGGCTCTCTTTAGATACCATCTCGAGGATTTTCTCGGCATCGGCGTTTCCAAGCCCTTTGGTCAAAATCTTTTTCACATATTCCTCGCCTCCGACCTGGGTTATGTCGCCGCTGCTTACCTTTTCCAGTGTTTCAATAAAAACGCTCTCTATCTTCGTGCGGTCGGACCTTTTCATGCGCGACATGTACGAGGTGATTTTACCTATGACTTCCGGGTCGAGGCCTTTTAAAATCTGTGACGCCGTCTCCTCGCCTACGGCGCTTAAAAATATGGCTGCTTTCTCATACCCGTTCATCGCCATCTATTTTTCCTCAAGCCAGCCCTTCACCAGCACAGCCGCCTGCTGCGGGTTTTTGTTCGCCCAGTCTATGACCTTCTTTTCAAGCGGTATCTCTTTGGCCTGCAGCGGGCTTTCATCCAGGGCGTTTGCTGCCCCTGCTGCGCCTCCGGGATAAGACTGCTGCTGCCTGACCGGCATCGATGAAAGCGTCTTCATCAGAGGACGGACAACAAAGAGGAAGAACAATAAGGCAACGGCAACCGGTATGAGGTATTTCGAAACACTCATGACGATCGGCATAATTTCCCTCGGAGCGTCTTTGGCGTCCTCAACCGCCATTTCCCTGAACGGCATGACCTTCACGCTGATCTCGTCTCCCCTGTCGGAGGTGAAGCCAACGGTCTTTTTAACTATGTCTTCATAATACTTAACATCTTCTTCAGAGCGCTGGACGTATTGTTTCGCGTTTTCCACCGCCCCCTGCTGCGACGGGAGAATGCCGTCAACAAGTATCGCCACCGTCATCCTCTCAAGCGAAACCGGTGATTCAACTACGTGGGTAACGGTCTTGCTCGTTTCGTAATTGATCGTTTCATCCTGCTTTGAGGATTGTCCCTGTGAGCCTGCATACTGCGGGGCTGCCCCGCCGGGCAGATTGGATGCGGTGCCGGGGATGCCGGCAGGCGTGCCGGAGGTGGACTTTTCAGAGCTCTTCTGCTCGCTCCTTACAACAACTCCTTCGGGATCAAACTTCTCTTCGGTCCTTTCGCTCTTTGTGAAATCAAACGCAGCGGAAACTTTCGCCTTCACCTTGCCTCTGCCTGCAACGGGTTCAAGAATGCTGACGATCTTTTGCGCGATGTTCGATTCATAACTGTGCTGGTACTCCATCTGTGACCCGCTGAGGCTGAGCATGCTGTCATTAGTGGGTTTCTGAAGGAGATCGCCTTTGCTGTCGACAACGGTGATATTTTCGGGGTTCAGTCCTTCCACGCTGCTTGCCACAAGGTGAATTATGCCGTCCACTTCACTGCTGCTGGGTTTCCTTCCCTGCTTAAGGGTCAGAAAAACCGCGGCTGTGGCATCCTGCTTCTCCTGCTGAAAGGCGAACACGGATTTATCGGGCACCACCAGATGCACCCTGCACTGCTGCACGCTCGCGAGAGAGCGGATGGTCCGGGAGAGTTCCCCTTCAAGCGCCCTCCTGTAATTGAGCTTCTGGACAAACTCGCTTGTTGTAAAAGTTGTATTATCAAATATTTCAAATCCTACGCCGCCGCCCTGCGGAAGGCCCTGCGAGGCAAGCTGGAGCCTTGTGTCGTAAACCTTGTCCGAGGCAACAAGCACAGCGCCGCCGTCGCCAACTTTATACGGTATCTTCTTTTCCTGTAATGCCTGGACGATCTTCCCCGCGTCTTCTTCTGAAAGGTTTGAATACAGGACCTGATAATCGACCCTCTGCATCCATGACATCAGGAGGATTATTCCGGCAATGCTTATCACCAGCACTGCCAGGGCCGCGGTCTTTTTTGAAGCAGGCCAGGATTTTAAATTTTCAAAAACATTGTCGATAGCCGCCATTCATTCTCCTTGAATCCCTCTATATCTTCTTTTATAGAGGGAGTGTTTTTACTCGTTACTCGTCACTCATTAAACCGGCAACCTCATCACTTCTTCATAAGTGCTTATAAGCTTGTTCCTTATCTCAACCATCAGCTGAAACGACATGTCAGCTTTTTCCACCGCGAGGATCGCGCTTGTGACATCGCCTCCCTTTGACAGGTCGCCTACCGCCTTGTCAACATCATTCTGCAGCTGTGAGGCCTTGCTCATCGCTTCATTTATAACTTCGTCAAAACTGGCCCCGGAAACACTGCCCGCCGGATTTTTCTGCGAAGCGGAGTTAGTCGCGATATTGCTGCCGATATTTTTGATCATTGTTATGTCCGCCATTATACCCTCCCGAGTTCAAGCGCCTTCTGGAACATGCCTTTGCTTGTATTGAACGCCTTGACGTTTGCTTCATAGGCCCTCAGCGCCATCATCATATTCGCCATCTCTTCAATGACGTTGATATTCGGCATGCTGACGTTGCCGTCTTCATCAGCGTCAGGATGCCCCGGATCATAAATCGTTATCGGCGGTTTATTGTCCGGGACCACGTTGCTGACCCTGACCCCTTCAAGTTTTTCAGAAGGATTTGAATTTATGAGCATTGTCGAGAACACGACGTCCTTCCTCACGTACGGGCCGCCGGTCTCCGTCTTTGTGGTCTGCGCGTTTGCCATATTGGATGCTATTGTATTCATCCTTATCCTTTGCGCCTCAAGGGCGGTTGCGCTCACCTTAAAAATATCCATTTACTGCCTCCCTTAAAATCCTGCACTATCTTGACTTGGCAGGGCATCGCCCCGCCCTGCACTGCTTTACCTTCTGCTTATGGCGTTTTTATACATCCTGATCTTCGATGATAAGATCGTTACCGCTGTGTCGTGCAGCAGTGCATTCTCGGTCATCTTCGCCACTTCAACATTGAGCTCGACATTGTTTTTGTCTTCCCATGAAAGATTGTCTTCAACATTTGCCGTGCTGCTTACCGTTGAAGCATTTGCGCCGCCGACGTGTTTGGGGTCCGTTGTTAAAAGCTTTTTTTCGCTGCTGAGAAGATTATTGAACTTAACGTCCTTTGCCTTGTATCCGGGCGTATCGACGTTGGCAATGTTGGAGGAAATGACCTTCTGCCTTATATTGGCAGCCTGAACTAATCCCTCAAGAATCTTAAAACCCTTGTCCATAATTTATCTCCTTGACCCTTATTACTTCAAGAACCGTGCCATAATAATCAACTTTGCTGCTGTCATGCTGAACTTGTTTCAGCATCTAATGAAATCATTATGTTATGAGACCCTGAATCAAGTTCAGGGTGACGTAACCGGCATATTTTTCCAAGCATCTGATGTTCTGTATCTTGACCATATGTCAATTTTTCCACGCTGCGGGAAAATTTTTCCCGTTCTCTTGAAGTTTATTCCTGATGGTCCTGACGCTCACCCCGAGTTTCTTGGCGGCCTTTGTCTTATTGCCGTTCGTCTCCTCAAGGGTCTTCATGATCAGGTCCATCTCCATGCCTCTTAAACTCCCGTTGCCGGGATTGCACTGGCTTAAATTACCTTCAAGCATAAAGTCGTCCGCGTTTATTAAATCCGATTTCGCGATAAGCACTGAACGGTGCACCGCGTTTTCGAGCTCCCTTATGTTTCCCCTCCACTGTCTTGTCCTTAATAATTCAACCGCGTCATCCGAGAAACCCGTGATGGTCTTGTTAAGTTGTACGGAAAACTTTTTTGCAAAGTGTTCTGAAAGCAGAAGGATATCTTCCGGTCTTTCCCTTAACGGCAGCAGTTGAATGGGGAATACGCTGAGCCTGTAAAAAAGGTCCTCCCTGAACCTTCCTTCTTTTATCTCTTTTTGCAGGTCCCTGTTGGTTGTGGCGATGACCCTCACGTCTACCGGGACAGGCTGTTTGCCCCCTACCCTGTCAACCTCCCTTTCCTGCAAGACCCTCAGGAGCTTCGCCTGCAGGATTGCGGTCATCTCTCCAATTTCATCGAGGAGGATCGTGCCTCCGTGGGCAAGCTCGAACTTGCCTATTTTTCTGTCCAGCGCTCCGGTGAAGGCGCCTTTTTCATGGCCGAAAAGCTCGGACTCAAGGAGGTTGTCGGGTATCGCGGCGCAGTTCACCGCGATAAATGGTTTCTTGCTCCTGTGGCTTGTCTTGTAAATATATCTTGCGAGAAGCTCCTTTCCTGTTCCGCTCTCGCCTAAAATAAGCACCGTCATGTCGCTTAATGCTACGCTGTGTGAAAGCTGGATCAGGTTTTTCATGTTCTCGTTGTTGGTCAACACCTCATCGCCGCCCTGTGAAACGCTCGACATGATGGATTCGATCGCCTTTGTCAGGGCCTCGAATGAGAACGGCTTCATCAGGTAATCGTACGCGCCCTCCTTCATGGCATTGACCGCGTTTTCAACAGTGGCAAACCCGGTAATAACAAGTATCGGCAGGCTTCCGGTCTTTTTTCTTGCCTCTTTAATAAACGCAACGCCGTCCATCTTCGGCATCTTCATGTCAGTCACTATCATCGATACAGGAGTCTCATCAAGTTTTTTCAGCGCGTCAACAGGGTCTTCCGCAAGTATCACGCTGTAGCCCATCCTGACAATGGCCTCTCTTAACGCCGTCCTTAACTGTGTGTCATCATCAACAACAAGTATTGATTTCATTTTGCCGCTCCAGTAATACACTCCTCTTTAATTCTCCCCTTTGCAAGGGGAGACACAGAGTGGTTATTTTTATTTTCAGGAAAATAAAGACGGAAGGTGCAGCCTTTATTTTCATTGATAAACGCCTTTATAAAACCGTTGTGGCGCTGGACTATCTTGTAGGCGATTGTCAGGCCGAGTCCCGTGCCCTTGTCCTTTGTGCTGAAAAAAGGGTCGAATATCTTCTCGATATTTTCCCGGCTGATCCCCTCGCCTTCATCAATGACCGAAACAGTTGTGAAACCGTCCGCAGCATCCATGACAATTTCCAGTCTCCCGCCGTCAGGCATGGCCTGGGCCGCGTTTAAAATAATATTCATGAAGACCTGTTTCAGCAACTCGGAGTCGCCGTCGATAACTTTATCCGTCAGCTTCGTTGAAACGCGGACACCCCTGATCTCCATTAAGGGCTTAAGCATTGTCATTGAGTCCTCAACCACGCCGCTGAGTTTCACGTCCCTGAAAGACGGTTTCTGGTCTCTTGCGAACATAAGCATGTTGGTGAGGATGTTATTAAGGCTGTGTATCCCGCTTGAGATGCCCTTTGACATCTCCTCATGCCGGGTCCCTTTCAGGTCATTGGAAAGCATGGATGCAAACAGTTCCACGCTGCACAGGGGACTTCTTATTTCATGCACGATCTTTGCAGCCATCTCTCCCATCGCGATCAGCCTTGAATTCCTCTCCTGCAGTCTTTCAAGCTCGCTTACCCGCGCGTTCTTCCGCTCCAGTTCCTGGGTCAGGTACCTGACCTGTTCGCTGAGCTTCGTGTAGTAAGCCTCAAGGCTTTTTGACGCCTGAGTGAAACTGTAAAACGCCTCGTTCAGCTTGAGCGCTTTTTCCATTATTGATACACCTCGTCGATCTTGTTCAGGATGCTGAGACCTCTCAGTTTTGTCTTTGCCAGGCGGCTTACCAGCGAATCGCCTTTTTGCAGTTTGTCTAACATTTCATTTTTCCCTTCGGTATCGGATATGCTGCCGAGCCTGTACATTGCCCATTCGTCATCCGGATTTTTCTCATTGGCGAGACTGTAATATGCAAGCGCCTTGTCGTCTTTTTCTTTGTCATAATAATAATCGGCAAGTATGAGGTAGTCTCCAGCGTCGCCGTCAAACTTGTTTATCATCTTTTCATAAAACGCGACAACTTTTTGCGTATTGTCCGGCGCTGTTTCTTTCATGTCTTTGATTATCTTTCCCAGCAGCTTCAGGTCGGAGCTTTCAAATTCTTTTATTGCCATCAGGTTCTTTAACGCAGGATCAATACGTTTGTTAGAGTAGTTTATCCTTGCATCGATCCTCTGCACCGCGTCTCCGGCATCTTTCGTTTTTGAATCCTTAAATATAGTTATGTACCTCTCTGCCGAGGGCATATTCCCCAGCCCGACATAATAATCCGCGAGATCGAGCGCGGCAGTGGTCCTTGCCTTGCCGGACGTATTTTCCACAAGCCATGAACACAGCTTCAGGAACGGCTCGCCGTGGGGTTTCAGCTTTTTTGCGATCTTCATCAGGAACTCCTCCCTCGACGGGTCGAGCATCCACTGCCCGACCTCTTTCCATAAATCAGGAAGGCTTAATTCGCCGGTTGTCCTTTCGCTTGCCTCAAGCAGGAGCGTCTCAAGGTCCGCGAATGCCTCTGCCGGCGGCTCTTTACCGTAAACGACTTCCTTTAACAAAGAGACGGACTCTTTACTCCTTCCCTCTTTCTTGTAAAGTTTCGCGAGGAGGACCAGGGTTTCTTTATACCTGTTTGAGGAGTCAAAATGATTGTGCCTGATCTCCTCAAGGCTCGATATGGATTCCTTTAAATTATTCGCCTTCAAATAGGTCAGCGACAGATTCAGTAAGGCCTCCTCCTTAATCTTCCTGTCTTTTGAGAAACCTGCCGACTTAAAATATTCTATGGCCTTGGGATAATCAGCTTCTTCCATCGCGATCAGACCGAGGCTGATGATTGCGTTGTCTCTGAAGGGGCCCGTATTGATCTCAGACAGGTGCTTTTTTGCTTCAGCAAGCCTGCCGGTCACGCGCATATTCTCACCGATCAAATAGTAAGTCTCAGGTGATCTTCCGGGATAAGCGCTGTCAACGAGGGCTGCGTTATTATATGCCTTCCTGGCCTCTTCAACCTTCCCTGTTTTTTGCAATGCATTTGCCATGCTGAAGACCACATCGGGACCCCTGCCCGCATTTTCATAGTGCTGGACCGCTTCGGAAAACTCTCCTATCGCTGAAAGACTGTTTGCAAGGCCGAGATGGGCCTTTGCAATATATTTTGAGGACGGGAAATCTTTTAGAAAGATGAAATAGTTGGTCCTTGCTTCATAAACGAGCCCGACCTCCTGATAGATCTCCGCCCTTCTGATAAACGCCAGCTCTTTTAATTGCGCATCAGTTGAATATACGAACGCGAGCCTGAACTGCTCAATGGCTTCAAGATGTTTTTTTGCGCCGTCCAGCGCCTCTCCGTATATGAAGTGGTAGATACCGAGGGACCCGGCATCCTTCGGCTTGTTGCTGGAAAGCTCGGCTATTACCTTAAACGGGTTGTCCTCCGCCTTTAAAACCGACCATATCTTTTTATATTTTTCTGGAATGAAACTGTATTCATTGGTTGCTTTATCAGAGACCGTTACATCCGTTTTAGTATCTATATATTGCTCTGACAATTTGTTACTGAAATCTCCGTCGCCTTCATAAGGCAATGCCTTCAGCTTCCTGCTGACAGAAGTCGAAATACTTCTATTTGAAAATCCCCCTGCCTCCCCCTTTTTCAAAGGGGGACTTTTTTCCCCTCTATTAAGACCAACAGTAGGTGCTTTAAGCAGGGGATTCAGGGGAGGGTTTCCAACTTTTTTTAAGGGGGGATTATTTTTTTCTGCCGCGTTGACCGTCTTTGCATCCGCCTTTGGATATGCGTCAATGACAAGACGGCTCGGGCTGTCAAGTGAGAAGATTTTCAGGTCAGAACTGTTCTTCAGGGCGAATATAACGGCATCATTGTTTCTCCTGTAAGAAACAAGAAGCTTTTGTTGTTTAACTGCGAAGTCTGAACCGGGAAAGTTGACCAGGATTTCCTTGTCCTTCTGACTCACCTGGCCCCTTGATATCAGATCATTTGGTCCTTCCAGGACAATTCTTAAAAACCCGGGATGATCACTGGCCCTGATTTGAAGAGGAGCATTGTCGCTTTCAAGAGCGGCGTGTAAATCACTTAATTGAGGACAAAGCGCAAGCAGCATGAGTGTGATGACCGCACATAAAACATTCATGCCTGCTAAAACAGCAAGTAGCGTGCCAAATTCAACTATTGATTTATTAAGATATTACCTGGAAGAAATGCGTCAGTAAAATGACGGGAATCCGCTTTTATTTATTTCTCACTCAGTGGTCTTGGCGCCGAAGTCGATGGATTTTTTCTTCATTTTTTCGATCAGCGTGGTCCTGTTAAGACCGAGCAGGCTCGCGGCTTTGCTCTTTATGCCTTTGGACATTTCCAGCGCCTGAACGATCAGATTATTTTCTATTTCATCAAGCATCATGTTAAGGTCCACTCCCTCAGACGACAATGACTGCAATTTTGCAAGGCCCTTTTGCGCCTGGCGTTTTTCATGGAACCTCTCGGGAAGGTCCTCAGGGACAATGGTGTCTCCTTCCTTCAAAATGATGAGCCTCTCCAGCAGATTTTCAAGCTCCCGTACATTGCCGGGCCACCTGTAGTCTGTAAGATACCGCATCACTTCATGGGAAATGACCGGTTGCTCTTTCTTTTTCCTTCTTGAAAGCTCCGCGATAAAATGTTCGACCAGCAGCGGAATATCTTCTTTCATCCTCCTGAGAGGAGGCAGGTGGATTGGGATAACATTTAGTCTGTAGAAAAGGTCCTCTCTGAAGGCCTCTTCCTTCACGGCCTTTTCCAGGTCCCTGTTTGTAGCGGCAATGATCCTCACGTCAACCTTTATGGTTTTTACTCCGCCCACCCTTTCAAACTCTTTTTCCTGGAGGACACGGAGCAGCTTGACCTGAAGCGCGGGCGCCAGTTCGCCGATTTCGTCAAGAAAGAGCGTGCCGTTGTTTGCAAGCTCAAAACGCCCGATCCTTGTATTGACAGCCCCGGTGAACGCGCCTTTTTCATGGCCGAAGAGCTCGGACTCAAGGATGTCCTTTGGAATCGCGGCGCAATTCAGAGGGACAAATGTATTGCGCGCCCTTGAACTCTGATAGTGGATTGTCTTTGCGACAAGCTCTTTGCCGGTCCCGCTCTCCCCTGTGATAAGCACGGTGCTGTCGGTATCGGCGATCTTGTCGATGAACTTGATAACATTCTGTATAGGCAGGGAGTTTCCAATGATCTTGTGGGTGCTGAATTTCTTTTTCAGTTCCTTCTTCAGCCTGATATTTTCTTCCTGAAGTTGTGAAACATCAAGCGCCCTTTTTATGGTAAAGAACATATCTTCAAGATTGAATGGTTTTGTAATATAATCGAAGGCCCCGAGTTTCATTGCCTCGACTGCGGTCTGCACACTCGCATGCGCGGTGATCATTATCGGGGTGACGTCGATCTTTTCAGAGGCAATATTGCGCAGAACATCCATGCCGTTCATACCCGGCATCATAAGATCAAGCAGCAAAAGGCCAAATTTATCTTCTTTTAAAACAGACAGACCGGTTTCCCCGTCGGAAGCGGTCAGGACTTCAAACCCTTTGGTTTCAAGAAAATCTTTTAAAAGTCCTCTGATAGATGCTTCATCATCTATTACCAGGATACGCTGCATGGGTATATATTGCCATATTAAAAAAGCGACGTCAACACTTTGACAGGAAGAAATTTAATAGTATGAATTGATTACCGAATTTAATTTGAAAATGATTGGATAGATATAATTAAAGAATGTATCCTTCTCAATCCATTACAACGACCTTGTTGCGTCCCTCTCTCTTGGCCCTGTAGAGAGCCTCGTCTGCTTTCTTAATCATCATCTCCGCAGATTCTATACCTTTTCTGAATTCAGAAACTCCGAGGCTGATGGTCACCTTTATAATTTCACCGTCGTAATTAGTCTCCTGCTGTTCTATTGCCGCCCTGAAACGCTCCGCAACAGTAAGCGCCGCCGGGATCCCCGTCTCAGGAAGCAGGCAGCAGAATTCCTCTCCGCCGTACCGCGCCAGGTAATCCACGTTTCTGATAATTGAAGCGACCCTTGAGCTCACCGCTTTTAAGATGAAATCGCCGCACTGGTGTCCGTGCGTATCATTGACCTTTTTAAAAAAATCTATGTCCAGCATGACAAGGCTGAATACGCCGCCGTATCTCTGGTGCCTGTTAAACTCCTCACTGAGTTTGCTTTCAAGGAATCTCCTGTTATAAATTCCCGTAAGCCCGTCCCGCATGTTCATCTCCAGAAGTTTTTGCTCGTAGGCGGCAACTTCCGTGACATCCTGCACATAAATGAATAAATATTTTATTTCGTTGTTCTCATCACGGAGCGGTCCCATCGCGCAGCTCTGCTGCATAAAATCAAATTTTGAATCAGCATAGCTTGTGGTTTTAAAGGGAAACAGGTGGCGGTGTAATTTCTGCGAGAAAAAACAGAAGTTGCCGAAGGAAAATACCGATTTGCAGCTCCGTATGAATTTCGGATTATTCAGATGTGGGAAAGTGTCAAAAATGGGAGAGCTTTTAATTTTGCTCTCGTCAATCCCGCTATGCACTTCCATCCAGCGGTTCCATCCATGGACCTTCAGATCTTTATCCAGGATAACAATGCCGATATTGATAGCGTCAAATATCTGTTGGAACATTATTCATATTGTTCTATAAAAATGCGTAAAGCGTCTTTCAGCCATTTTATAGAATCGTTGCTTGTTACCAGGAATAAAAAACCGCTTACGTTCCCTTCCGTAAAACTGAAATCCGTCTTTAAGACAATAGCTGTCTTGTCGGCGTCAAACTGTTTCCCGGAAAGCGCATCGGTATAATATCTCTCAACGACAACCATCGGCGGCGTGTAAGTTACAACGTCTTTGAGCAATTCGGCAAGCTTACCCACGCAAGCGCCTATAAGTATGTTGCCGACTTCCATCAGGGTCTCTCTTTCCAGGATATCAATAGGGTCTGATTCAAAACTGCTCATTTCCACCTGCCCGTGCTGCAGCATGGCTATCAACTCCTTGCCCGAACCTGATGAAAAAATCAGAAGCGCGTCTCCTTTGAACCGGCCCCAAAAATTCTGTTCCACGATGCTGATTTTTTTATAGTCTTTGACGTGGTCCCTGATATACACGGGAAGCTCTGTCACCTGCATGATTTTTATAAAAGGAATGCTGAGCACAACATGGGTATCTATTACATCCGCGAGGTCTGCCGCGGATTTACCAAAAGCGATATTCATTATCTCCTGAAGGATTTCTCCTTCCTCGCCCGTCAGAATCTGATCTTCGTGTATTTCCATCATTATTGGACCTTTTGCAATGTATCCTGCGCCTTCATTATTGCGGCCAGCAGGTCTTCTTTCTTCAGAGGTTTTCTCAAAACCATATACGCGCCCAAATCCAGCACCGTGGTTATCGCCTTCATCTGCACGTCAGCGGTAACAACGATAATTAAGGCATTCTTATCATGTTTCATAATCTCTTCGATGGCTTCATACCCGGTCATAACGGGCATGGTCAAATCCATGAATGTTATGTCAGGGCGGAGGTTTAAATATTTTTCCACGCCGTCCTTGCCGTCACAGGCCTCATAAAACTCAAACCCCTGGTCCTTCGGCAGACAGCTTTTCAGCATCTTCCTTGCTATCGGTGAATCATCAACAATCAATAATTTCTTTATCATTATCTACCCTGCTATTGAATCGATTTGATAATAAGCCCTTTCATTGTCATGGGAATATAAGCATAGGGCATCATCTTTTTCAACATTATTATCAATAAATAACCAAGTCACGTTTAAGCTATAATAGCTTTATACTCATCTATATCGGAACATATGAAAAAAAACTTTAAGCAATTATCACAAAAAGAAATATCCCTGTTTATTCACCAGCTACGCCAAAAACCCTTCAGGGCAAAACAGATCATTCACTGGATATACGGGAAGCTTGCAAGTTCCTTTGATGAAATGACTGACCTCCCAAAAGACCTTCGTGAGGGGCTTAACAGAACAGCGTTCATAAGCAATCTTCATCTCCTGCAAAAAAAGGTTTCAAGCGACGGCGCGCAGAAATTCCTGTTTGAGCTTGAAGACGGCGAGACAATTGAGAGCGTGCTGATCCCTAACACTATCGGGGACGGGAAATTCACACTGTGCATTTCTTCGCAGGCAGGCTGCGCTATGGGATGCGCATTTTGCACGACCGGGAAACTGGGATTTAAAAGAAATCTCAAGGCATACGAAATTGTTGATCAGATGATATCGGTAGAAAGAAGTTTATTAATCCCCTCTCCCCAACAAAAAATTACCAACATCGTCTTTATGGGAATGGGGGAGCCGTTGAATAATTTCAACGAAGTCGTCGAGGCGCTCTGGAGAATTACCGGTCTTAAGGGTTTTTCAAAAAGAAGGATCACCGTCTCCACAGCAGGCATCGTACCTAAAATTTATGAACTCGCGGAGAAAGCCCCTGACGTAAATCTCGCCATATCATTAAATGCTACAACCGATGAGACAAGAAATAAAATTATGCCCGTCAATAAAAAATATCCGTTAAAAGAGCTCCTGAAAGCCTGCAAGGAATTTCCCATTCCTCCCCGCAGGCACATAACATTTGAATATGTCCTGATAGACGGGATCAACGATACAAATGAAGACGCCGCAAGACTCGTAAAGTTATTAAAAGGTATCCGGTCGAAAGTAAATTTAATACCGTACAACCCGCCTCTTCAGGAAAAGCCTCAGATATTCAGACAGCCCTCTGAAAACAGGATACTTGAATTTCAGAAAATTCTGCATAACGCAAAAATCACCGTGTTAATCAGAAAAAGTATGGGTGCTGACATCTCAGCGGCATGCGGACAATTAAAGGCAATGTATAGCATAAAGCAAGGAGCATAGAGCAAAGGGAGAAGGAAGTGCGCTTTGCCCTATGCACTTACCAGCTTCTTCCCAGCTTCGTACGCTTCCGTAAGCGCTGTAGGATGATGGAGGATCTCACCTTTTTTATCTATACCTAAAAAATGAAGCGTGCTGTGCTCCGGGACGTTTACGGTCCTGAAAAATGCCATTGCACATGCTTCGGCACATTGTATGCCGATCTCTTTTTTCATCCCGCCGACGAGCAGTAAAAGCCCCTTCCGTCCAAATTCACCTGATTGAATGGGTCTTTTCAGAAGATATTTTTCACACCAGAAACTCTGGCATCTGTCTATCATAATTTTCGCCTGAGCGCTGAGCGCGAAGAAGAATACCGGAGAAGCAAGTATAATCCTGTCGGCAGCGCGTATCGCGTCATGTACCTGGTCCATTTCATCACGGATGATACAAGTCCCCGAGTCTTCACATCCTCCGCAATCCTGACACGGGCTGATATTAATTGAATTAAGATTAAATATCTGAACAGCGCGGCCGGCCTGTTCAATTCCTTTTACCGCCTCATTCAAAAGCAGCTCTGTATTTCCGCCCTTACGGGGGCTTCCGTTAAACGCAATTATTTTCATTTCATTATTGTAACAAAGAGAGAAAATTTAAAGGAGGGAATTGCGATAAAACGATTTTGGAAGCTACTTCGATTTCTCGACAACCTTTACGAAGACATCGACCAGGTGGGGGTCAAATTGTTTTCCGGCGCATCCCATCAGTTCCGCAATTGCATCTTTTGATGACGCGGCTTTTTTATAAGGGGTGTCCGACCTCATAACGTCATATGCCTCTGCGATTGCCAGAATACGCGCTCCGTAGGGGATGTTGTCGCCCTTTAATTTGTGCGGATAGCCGCTGCCGTCAAACCTTTCGTGATGGTGAAGTATGATAGGAAGTTCTTTATGGAACAGCTTTGTCTTTTCAATTATTTTCACCCCGATATTGGCATGTCTCTTTATCAACCGGTATTCCGCCTCAGTAAGTTTACTGCTCTTCTTTAATATCTTTGAATTAATTCCTACCATGCCTATATCATGAAGCAATGCCGCCCGTTTTATTACACTTACGTCTTCATCTGACATAAGCAGTCCCTTCGTCAGTTTTTCAGCATAATTACTGACCCGGATGGAATGTTCATTTATATAATTACATCCATTATTCAACTCACATAGTATGTCATGGGCGGATTCGATACATGTCTCTTTAATATTTTCATTTACGCTCTCGAGCTTGCTGTAAAAATCCTTTATCTTTTTTTCCTCTTCCTTTATGCCGGCAGCTCCCTCAAATTCCGTTTCTTCATATGTGCAGACATTATTTCTTCCTCTCCACTTGGCGCGATAAAGCGCCTTGTCGGCATTTGCAATAAGGTCGGCCTCTGCTGCTACGTTATTGTCCGAAGTAGAAGACAACCCTATGCTTATAGTCGCTGTGCTTGAAATGTCATCTTTTCTGAACACATTGTTTTCGAACGCGCTGCGGATCCTCTCTGCCAATATAAAAGCCCCTTCAAGGTCAGTGTTCGGCAGAATAATAAAAAATTCCTCGCCTCCGTAACGCGCAACAAAGTCAGTGTCCCTCACGAGTTTTTTCAGTATCTCGGCTGACTTGATAAGTACAAAATCACCAAAAGGGTGCCCGTAGGAATCATTTATCGATTTGAAATGGTCAAGGTCCAGCATAATGCAGGAGAGGGGCTGCAAATGTCTCTTTGACTTTTTGTATTCATTCTTGATTACCTCATGAAAGTGGCGGTGATTAAATAACCCGGTAAGGCCGTCCCTGATCGCCAGTTTTTCCAGTTTTGCAATGGACTCTTTAACGTCGTCTTCCAGTTTTTTTCTCTGTATGGCCCTGCGTATGGCCCTGCTCAAGGCCACTGTTTTTATTTCTTCTTTGGTCAGGTAATCATATGCGCCCTTGTCCATTGCCTCAACGCCGAGCTTTTCATTGCCTTCTTCAACGATCATGATCACAGGCATTTCTAATTTTCGCTTGCTTATCTCATCGAGTATTTTAATTCCGCTTGTGCCGTTAATTGTACGATTAATCAATAAAAGATCGAACTTGTCCCGCTCAGTCTTTTCCAGAATGTCTTTCCCGGTATGAGCGATATCGAATTTGTAACTGATATCATTATAATTGGCCAGGGTAGCTTTGATGGCCTCAATATTAGGATGGTTATTATCTGCCACTAAGATAAATACATCTTGTTTAGGCATGTTAAAATTTCCCTTCAGTTAAGGAGCGCTCTTTAATACGACTAAAAAAATAACAGATAAAAACTGTGCTTCTTCTTTTACAATGACTTATTATAGCTTTTCTAAATTTTACAATCAACTGTAAAATCTATATACACGAAATCTTCTCTTAATTGACAAATTAATCTTAATCTACCTATTATTAGTGACTAATTTTTCTGCACTTAAAATATCAATGTGCCTTAAAATTGTCAAGATAAATTTAATAGTTAGTGTTTAAATATTATGATGATGAAACTTATTGACGGCATTGAAAACTTAAAAGATAAGTTACCCTACCCTGTCCTGACAATCGGGAATTTTGACGGCGTGCATCTCGGTCACCAAGCTATCTTCAAGATGCTGATAGAAAGGGCGCGGGAGAAGAACGGAACGTCGATTGTTTTCACTTTTGTGCCTCACCCCCTGAGAGTCATTGCCCCTGAAAGGTCTCCAAAACTACTTACTACGTATAAGGACAAATTAAAGCTGATACAGGATTCCGGCATTGACGTTATAATCTGCACAAATTTCACTAAAGAGTTTGCCAATATCCCGGCGGAAAATTTTGTAACAGAGGTCCTGTGCAAGACTCTTGGGGTAAAAGAGATTTTCATCGGCTCCAACTACCTTTTTGGAAAAGGCAGGAGAGGGTCGCCTGAACTATTAAAGGAGCTTGGGGAAAAATGTGGTTTTGAGGTCACAATAGTTGACGAAATTAAAATCAGCAATACGCCTCTCAGCAGCTCCGGGATAAGGACCCTCGTCGCAAAAGGAAAGGTCGATGAGGCGGCGGTATTGCTGGGAAGATTATACTCTGTGGAAGGCATCGTTGTGGAAGGGGCAAAAAGAGGCAAAAGCCTCCTGAATGTGCCGACAGCAAATCTCATAACCGCCAACGAACTGCTCCCTAAAGACGGTGTATATGCTGTCATTGCGGAGATAGACGGGAAAAAATACGGAGGGGCCACCAACATAGGTTACAACCCCACCTTTGAAGAAAAGAAATTCAGCTTTGAGACGCATATCCTGAATTTCAGCGGCGAGCTTCTCGGTAAAACCATAAAGATCTACTTTGTCAAAAGAATAAGGGACGAGATGAAATTTTCCTCAGCCGATGCCCTCGCCGCGCAAATGAAAAAAGATATTGAGGACATAAGAAACATCGTTAAAAATCATATCGCCTGATCGACTTTCCACATATCAGATAATCCTGCCCGCACCTTGCTACTCTTTCCTTTAATCCAGTTTCAAGTTAAAATATTCATGTAGGACACTGTTCCAATGGTTAGTGAAATGAATAGAGTTGAGAGTTATGAATGAAAGGTTACGGAGTTCGACACATAAGTTAGCGTCATGCCCGAAGTTCTTAATCGGGTATCCAGTTCCTTTAATTCTCTCTGGATTCCCGCTTACTGACTGCGGGAATGACGAACTATCGAGCCGTTATAAACTCATTAGCAACTTTCAACTTTTAACTTAGGTAAAACGAATTATGGATGAAATTAAATTTGATCCGAATGAAGGGACCGAGGTAAAAGAGCGGCAGGAGGTAAAGACCCCCTCGCTATATAAAGTGTTCCTCATTAATGACGATTACACAACCATGGATTTTGTAGTCCATGTCCTTGAAAAGGTGTTTCACAAACCGCCTGTTGAGGCCACTCAGATAATGCTGCACGTCCATAAAAACGGAAAAGGGCTTGCCGGTGTTTACACACGCGAGATCGCCGAAACAAAGATAGAGACCGTTCACGAACTGGCACAGCAAAGTAACTACCCTTTAAAATGCACAATGGAGAAAGAATGATAAACAAAGAACTGGAACTATCAATAGAGGCCACTATCAGAGATGCTGAGTCAAGACACCACGAATACCTGACCGTCGAACACGTCCTGTTCGCCGTCCTCCACAATGACTGGGGGATTGACGTTATTACCAACTGCGGTGGGAGTGTTTCAAAGCTGAAGGCCTTGCTGGAAGATTTTTTCAATAAAAAGGTCCCGAAGCTCGTCGAGAATTCCGACACGTATCCTGAACCTACAATTGCATTTAGAAGAGTGATACAGACCGCGGTCAACCATGTGAGGTCCGCGGAGAAACAGGAGACTGACGCAGGCGATATCCTCTCGGCGATTTTCCTTGAACGGGACTCTCACGCGGTGTACTTTCTTGAGTCCGAAGGGATCACGCGTCTTGACGTGCTGAATTACGTTTCTCATGGGATAACAAAAGCAGGAGATAAATTTTCAGATGAAAATCTCAATGAACCTGAAGCGATGCCTGATAAAAAACAGGCCCCAAAAAACGACACCTTAAAACAATTCACCGTGGACCTCGTTCAGAAGGCGGCTGATGGCGGCATTGACCCTCTTGTGGGCAGGGAAAACGAACTGAAGCGGACCATCCAGGTTCTCTGCAGACGGAAGAAGAATAATATAGTTTTTGTCGGAGATCCGGGGGTCGGCAAGACCGCGATCGTTGAAGGGCTGGCCCTGAAAATTCATAAAGAGGAAGTGCCGGATATCTTAAAAAACGCCCACATCTATTCCCTTGATATGGGAGGGCTGCTTGCCGGAACAAAATACCGCGGCGACTTTGAGGCCCGTCTGAAGACAACCATAAAAGGCCTTGAGGCAATACCTGACGCAATCCTCTTCATAGACGAAATACACACTATCGTCGGGGCCGGTGCGACAAGCGGCGGCTCAATGGACGCGTCAAATATCCTGAAGCCTATTTTGAATTCGGGTAAATTACGCTGCATCGGCGCCAGCACGTATGAGGAATACAAAAACTATTTCGAGAAAGACCGCGCCCTCTCAAGGCGCTTTCAGAAAATAGAGGTCCATGAGCCTGATGTCAATGAAACATACCAGATATTGAAAGGCCTGAAATCTTATTATGAAGAATATCACGGCGTGAAATACACCGACACTGCCTTGAAAACCGCGGCCGGACTTTCGGCCAAGTATATTAATGACAAATATCTCCCTGACAAGGCGATTGATGTCATTGATGAGGCAGGCGCGTTGTTAAAGCTTTCCCCTTCGTTTAAGACCAAGAAGACCGTAGGACTGTATGAGATCGAAGATGTTGTCGCCAAGATAGCGAAGATACCGAAACGCAATGTCTCGACATCGGACATGGACAAACTGAAAAAACTCGAAGACGAATTGAAACACGCGGTCTTCGGGCAGGAAGAAGCCCTGCATTCCCTTGCCTCTTCGATCAAACGCGCGCGCGCTGGACTTGGTCCGCAGGAAAGGCCCATCGGGTCTTTTCTCTTTACCGGCCCCACAGGCGTTGGAAAGACCGAGGCGTCAAAGACGATTGCCACTGTCCTCGGCATCCAGTTCATACGCTTCGACATGAGTGAATACATGGAGAAGCACACTGTCTCAAGATTGATCGGAGCGCCTCCGGGCTATGTTGGTTTTGACCAGGGAGGACTCCTGACCGACGCTGTCAGAAAACATCCTCACAGCGTGCTCCTTCTGGATGAGATCGAGAAGGCGCATCCCGACATATTCAGCATCCTCCTTCAAGTTATGGATTACGCAACATTGACCGACAACAACGGCAAGAAGGCCGACTTCCGCAACGTCATCCTCATCATGACGTCAAACGCCGGGACAACCGAAATGAGCAGGGGCGTAGTCGGTTTTGGAGACAGGACACAGGACACACGCTCAAAAGGCAAAGACGCGATAACCCGTCTGTTCAGCACGGAGTTCAGGAACCGCCTTGATTCCACTATCACATTCAATTCACTTACACCGGAGATAATGAAAAAGGTAGTGGACAAATTCATCTCTGAATTGCAGCGGCAGCTTGACGAGAAAAAGGTCGTCATAACTGTCTCTGATAATGCCAAGAACTATCTTGCGGAGCGCGGATATGACCCGCAGCTTGGCGCGCGTCCTCTCGGAAGGCTGATGCAAAAAGAGATAAAAGACGTCTTGTCCGAAGAAGTGCTTTTCGGCAACCTCATCAAAGGGGGAAAAGTTCTTATTGATTTGGAGAAAGACAAAATAACCTTTGACTACCAACAATAATAATATTTTTACTGGAACTTTCTTGAAGGTCATTCAAGGCAGTTGAAAAAATAAATTTCGATACCTTAAGCGCAGACTTATCAGGCGCTAAAATTTCTTTAAGTTTAAAATACCGGAAGCATCATCGCTTGAAAGAATATCATCGAGTTATTTATTTTAGAAACTGCCTTGAATGACCTTCATCCAATTTGATAAATGCCGATCTTCAGACTTTCAAAAGAACTTATCTTCCCTCCCCCTCATCTCGCGGAAGACAACGGCCTTCTCGCAGTGGGAGGAAACTTAAGCGAAGAGCGCCTGCTACTCGCTTATTCGATGGGAATATTTCCGTGGTATTCAGAAGACGACCCCATTCTTTGGTGGTCTCCTGATCCGCGTCTCGTCCTGCTTACTGAAGATCTAAAAGTGTCCCGCAGCCTCAGTCAGACAATTAAGAAGGGCATATTTAAAGTCACCCTTGACACCGCCTTTGAACAAGTTATTAGAAATTGCGCCTCGGTCCACCTTCAGGACAAAGGCGATACCTGGATCACAAATGAAATGGTCGAGGCGTACATCGCCCTTCATCACTCAGGTTACGCGCACTCGGTTGAGAGCTGGTTTGAAGGCAAACTCGTTGGAGGGCTTTACGGGATTTCACTCGGCTCCGCATTTTTCGGGGAATCCATGTTCGCAAAGAAAAGCGACTCCTCTAAAGTCGCGTTTGCCACCCTGGTCCAGCAGCTCATCAGATGGAATTTCACACTGATCGACTGCCAGGTCACCACCGAGCATCTCAAAAGCTTCGGCGCGCAGGACATACCGCGAAGTGATTTTCTAATGATGCTGAAATCAGCCCTGAAGTCGCCGACAAAGAAAGGCAACTGGAAGCTTGACGACACCGGCAGTGTCCAGCAAAAAAGAACATTAAAGAAGTGCTGAGAATTTGTTTATGTATCGCTCGCATGACGGATTTTTTCAAAATTCGTGACGGGTGAGTCTTTGCCCTTGAGCAAAGGTGTCATCTGTAAAGCACTGCTGTAATCCCACTAAGTAATAACACCGCCATCCCCAAACAAAAATTCACTTTGATCAAATTTAGAGATACTTTCTGTAAAAATGATTTTTGGGAAACGGATTCCGTTCTTGCAATCCTGGGAGACAATATCAAGCCTCTATAAAAATGCACAACAACCATCCCTAATACCAATACATGCTTTACAATTAAAACCCATGTCCATTTGTTGGAACTTGTTAATGCAATCCCTGTAACAATTATGAAAATGATGCTATAGTTCGCTAAGGGAGTAAATCTTTTAGAAATTTCGCCCATCAGCTTACCAGCGTCGGCACCTAAAACCTGCTTGGCTGTCGGTATTGCAATAAAAAGGACAAAAGTAATTCCTCCAATCCATATGACTGTTGCAACAAGATGTAGCCAATAAGAAACCGCTAATATTAACTCTCTCATTTTCTCCTCCGTGTGATTTTAAAGAATGAGGGTGGATTGATTTTTTCAACCCACCCTCACAAGCGCATTGTTTATTTCTTCTTCGTGAGCGGAATACAGCCGCAGCCGCAGGAACTTTTTGAATCGCTCTTGATTTCGGCGTTCTTTTCTTCAGGATGTTCTTTTGTCTCTTTTTTAATGTCCTTTGTCATCTTTATCACCTCCTTTCAATTTAAGTTTATGCTCATTTACTTATATGATTAAGCAAAAAAAAATATCCGCTATTTACACTTGGTAACTCTTTTATGCAGTTGTTTTATCTCCACGTGCCCGCCTGAACAGCCACAAGTACAAATACGATTAAGCCTCTCCCTGCATTTTTCGAGGGTGTCTCTATTTAGAGAATAATAAATCCAGTAACCCTGCCTCTCATCCTTTACAAGTCCCGCGCTTTTAAGAACTCTCAAATGCTGAGATACCGCTGACTGTGTTATTCCCAACGCATCAGCTAACGCATTGACACTCATGGGCTCTTTTTTCAGTAATTCGATAATTTCTATTCGCTTATCGACTGAAAGCAGTTTAAATAATTCTGCGGATTCTTTCATGATTATTTCTTACCTTTAAGTATATTAGCATGAACTAATATTAACCAAGTGAAATTATATTGTCAAGCAATTTTTTGTGGGTCTAATGTATGCGTCACTATGCTATGTAAGGGTTATGGGAGATAAAGGCTTATTAGGACAGCTGGTGGTGCCAGTATGGATTCGACAGCACTTCCGGCGGGCCGCTTAGCCGCCCCAGCCGATGCTGATCACTATGGCGTCGGCGGGACAGAACTCCTGGCAGTTGCCGCAGTCGATGCAATAGGACGCCCGATGAGACAAGCTCTTGCCGTCTGACATCGTAAAACACTTGACCGGACAGAAGCCCACACAATCCCCACATCCTGTACACTTGTCCCAATTCACTAAGGCTATAAACACTTGCTCCCACATCCAAAATTCGCTTGTTCTATTGCACCCATGTAGATATATATTTTCAATATTGGCACAAAGAATATTGCAAGACCATGATACTTGTCATATGCGCTGGAAGAAGGTCGTGCCTGTTTAAGAAAGCAGCCAAAAAAACATCACGCAACAGATGAGGTAACCGAAATGACCAGCCATGAGTTTGATATGTACATGAGCGAAAATTCTTGACACTATCATTAAGGAAGCTTGACGACACCGGCAGTGTCCAGCAAAAAAGATCATTAAAGAAGTGCTGAGTATTGCAAAGTAAAATTATCAGGTTTTCATAAAAACCGTTCTATTAATATTTCATCCATGCTTCTTCTTGAATCAATTACGGCAAGAACATAAACTTTTCGGTCAGATGTCCTGTAGATAACTCGCCAGGGTGAAATGACTAATTCCCGATAACTCAATATGCCATATGTCTTCAGTTCGGGAACAATTCTGCCTCTATCGGGGAATTGATTCAACGTGTTACATTTTGATCTTATTTTCTCGAAGATGTAATAGCGGTATCAACATTATCCTGGGAGATATAGTCAATAATGTTTTCAAAATCTTTGCTCGCAGGCTGGGCCCACTCAACCACGAATCTTTTCATGGTCTATTTGTGTGTCTTCCTTTTCAATAAATTTTCTTCAATTTGCCTGAAAAGGTCTTCCTGTTTTATGGTGTTCCCTTTTTGAATTGCTTTTTCACCATGGGCCAATATCCTCATCAGGTTCAAAGAATTAATTGTTCTCTCATAGGATTCCGCGTCCTGGATAACTGCACGAGGTTCGCCATTCTGAGTAATTATCACCGGCCTATGAGTTTCATTGATTTGGGATATTAAATCAGCAGACCGGGACTTCAGATAAGAAATTGGTTTAATGTCTTCTTTAATCTTCATTACTATCACCTCCAGTCCATGAATAGTACCAAATATGGACTGAATGTTCGATTACCGTCTGTCTTCTCTCCCTTCTTCTTCAGTGTATTTCATTATTTCCCTTGCTTGCCGTATTTTGATTTTAATTCCGTGAATTTCGGTATTGCCAAAATCAGGTATGCGCTTTGCCAATCGGAAGGTTTTACTTCACGAAAAAGACCGCGACTGTCATGTTGGACCTTGGCATTATAAAATTCTCGAGCGAAACCACCTTCATTATATATCTTATAATCACTTGCTATCCGCACTTTGTTCCTGCCGATGTTGGTTTTATCATCGTGTTCCTGGGTTATGCGCCCGAACTCATGTTCTCTCCTGAAATAAACCGTTGGGTTTGAAGTGATATTACCGGAATAACCGGTAATGTTTTGAGCAATGTAAAAGTCATCTCGGTACATTAGTTCTGTCCTTTCTCATTATTGATGTACGGGCCTATGTTTTCATGCTGCTGCAATCAGGCTGACCGAATTATATAATTCAGTTATTTCAAAATCCGTGACGGGTGATCTTTGCCCCCTGACAACTGGAGGCCTTATAAGTGTTCGACAAATTTATTTATATTTATCCTTGCTGTTTTTCCACGATTCTAATAGATCATCAACAGCTATGGGATTAATTTGTAAATTCATTTCTTTAGCAAAATATCGTCCTGCGTATTCAACTGCTAAAAGAGATTTATCGTACTGTAAAACATCTATAAGAAAATTAATCCTATCTTTTTTAGATATATCTACCCTTTTTTCCCAGATGTACTCAATAAGCGCTGGTTTTGTAGTAGATGGTGCAGTTTCGTAAATCTGACGTAACGCTTTTATTGTTATAAGCTTTGATAGATCAATATCATTTGGCCATAATATAGTCATATCAGAACCGTAAAATACTGGATCATGATTAATAAATATTGTAGTCAATGCATCTTTAGAACGCTTAGAAAATGGATGAGATTCATCATTAGCCCAACGCTTTAATTTATCGAAGGCTTCGCGATCATCGTTCTCGGGAGTGTCCACGAAACTGTGTAAATTGATAAACTTATCAAAACACAGGAGGTGGATAATTGAAGGAAGAGAAAGCAGCAAAGACGGAAGAAGTAAAAGCTAAGATCAGACGCCTTGTGCAGCAGACAATGCAGGAAGCC